>JANYGM010000475.1 GCA_025362415.1 bacterium | reverse complement strand
TTTGAAGACAAAACCTTTGACGAGAAAAAAGCCTTAGAAGAGGAAAAAAAGAAGATTGAAAAGGAAAAGAAAGAAAAACTTAACAAAAAACCATAGTTTTTCAATTACGAATTAACAATTACGAATTACGTTTTTTGACAATAATAAAAAGCCTTTCCAAATATTTGGATAGGCTTTTTTTGTTGTTATTTAGATAACGACATTACAAATTAGTAGCTTTATTTTGAGACGCAGGGTATAAAACCCTGCGTTATTGATTTTAAAACGTGTTTTTAACCAAAAAATCAGTAACGTGGGGTTTTATACCCCACGAATACAAACTTATAATGTCGTTATCTAATTATGTGTTTCTATACTTTTTTGATTATTCAAAAAAATAAAAAAAGTGTTCTAAAATTAAATTTAGAACACTTTTTTATTTTGAAAACATCTTGGGGAGGATGATGGGTCTCGAACCCACGACCTCCGGCACCACAAACCAGCGCTCTAACCAACTGAGCTACAACCTCCATTCTGTTATTTCAGTCTGCAAATGTAATACTATTTTTTGAACTAAAAAACTTTTTTGCAACTTTTTTAGAGATTTTTCTATGGGAGTTTGCGCTTTTTATGCAACAACTTGATTTTGAGTAGCTTTATTTGATAGCTGCAAGCATTTCTTCACCAATAGGATCAACGCCAGATTTGAAAAACTTAACTAATTCTCCTTTTTCATTGACAAGGTATTTACAAAAATTCCAGTTAGGAGCTTCTTCATTCCAGCCGTTTTCTGCTTTTGTAGAAAGCCACTGATAAAGCGGGTGCATATCTTTTCCTTTTACAGAAATTTTTTCAAACATTTGGAAGGCTACACCAAATTTTGTTTTGCAAAAAGTAGCTACTTCTGCGTTTGTGCCTGGTTCTTGTCCACCAAAATTATTAGCAGGAAAACCCAAAACAACTACTTTTTCTCCATATTGAGCGTGTAATGCTTGTAATTGTTCATATTGTTTTGTATAACCACATTCAGAGGCTACATTGACAAGTAAAACTTTTTTGCCTTTGTATTGGCTAAAATCAATTTCTTTGCCATCAATTCCTTTCATTTTGAAGGAATAAAATGTTGTTTTATTTGAATTTTCTTCTGTTGTCATATTGGTTGGGCGTGTTTTGATGGTAGTTCCGCCTACACAAGCGGAAAGAATAAAGGAAAGAACTAATAAAATTTTCATTAATTATGAATTTTAAATTGTGAACTAGTAACTGCTAAAGCAACTGCTAGTGTGAATTGGTACAATTTGTTTAATAAACGCATAAAATAGCATTTTTGTTACAAATATTATCAGAAAAACAAATGAATAAAAAAGGACTAATATTTATGTAGAAATCTCAATATTGGCACAACATCAGTTATTATAAATTTTTTGCAATAATATTGTTTACAATATTGATTATTTCAAATCAAGTTGTTATATTTAAGAAATTTTTTAGTTCAAACTTACTATTTCTTTCCAAATCAACTTTATTATGAATGAGTTTTTTAAATCCATTGGAAATTTCTTTGAAAAGATTATCCAAATTGAAGAGATAGGAATCATTATCTTTGGATATTGATTCCTATTGTTATTATTTATATGGCTATTAAAGATATTTTCTTTAATAAATCTCAAACCATTAAACATAATTTTCCTGTTGTAGGGCGTTTACGCTACTTTTTGGAGTCAATAGGACCAGAACTTAGGCAGTATATTGTTGCCAGCAACCGTGAAGAACTTCCATTTAACCGTTCTGAGAGAAGTTGGGTGTATGCCTCTTCAAAACAACAAAATAATTATGGTGCTTTCGGGACAGATAAAGACGTTTATGCACCAGGACACGTATTTATCAATCCCTCTCTATTTGCATACCGTATGCCTGCAGACCACCCCAACCAAAAAGACCCTTATTTTGTGCCTTGTGCCAAAGTTTTTGGAGCTTACAACAAGCGTAGAAGACCTTTCAGACCCTATTCTGTTGTAAATATCTCTGCTATGAGTTATGGTTCTCTTTCAAAAAATGCTGTTCAAGCTATGAATTTGGGAGCGCAAATGATTGGTAGCTACCACAATACGGGTGAGGGCGGACTTTCTCCTTATCATTCTAACGGTGCTGACGTGATTTTTCACTTTGGAACAGGTTATTTTGGTGTGAGAGATGACAAAGGCAATTTTTCTATGGAAAAACTAAAAGCATTAGTAGAAAAAAATCAGTTTGTACGTGCCATTGAGGTAAAACTTTCGCAAGGTGCAAAACCTGGTAAAGGTGGTATTTTGCCTGGTGCAAAAGTTACACCTGAAATTGCTGCTATTCGTGGGCTTGCATCTGGTGAAGATGCGCTTTCTCCTGTTTGTCATTCTGCGTTTACGACAATACAAGAAATGGTAGATTTTATTGAGAATATTGCAGAACAGACAGGTTTGCCTGTTGGTTTTAAAGCGGCTGTCGGCAAAATGGAAATGTGGGAAGAACTTGCAGATATTATGCTAAAAACAGGTAAAGGACCTGATTTTATTACTGTTGATGGTGGAGAAGGTGGCACAGGAGCTGCTCCACACGCTTTTGCAGACCACGTAGCGTTGCCGTTTATGTTTGCTTTTGCGAATGTTTACAAACTTTTTGCAGCAAAAGGACTTACTGATAGAATTGTTTTTATTGCTTCTGGTCGTCTTGGTTTTCCTGCAAAAGCTATGCTCGCATTTTCTATGGGCGCAGATTGTATCAATATAGCTCGTGAGGCAATGATGTCTGTGGGTTGTATTCAGGCGCAAGTTTGCCACACAAATAAATGCCCTGCAGGGGTTGCAACACAAAATAAATGGTTAATGAGTGGCTTAGACCCAGAACTTAAATCAGCTCGTTTTGCTAATTATATCAAAACACTAAGAAAAGAAATTGTGGAACTTACTCACGCCTGCAACTACGAACACCCAAGCCAAATGACTATGCACGACATTGAGGTTGGTATGGGCGAGGCAAAATCAACGCAATCATTAGAAAGTAGCTTTGGTTATGAGAAAACACCTGTTCCTTTTGTTTCTGTCAAAGAATTGCTAAATTGTCCTCATTTGGGCGGTTTAGGGCAAGGAAAAGGTATTGCAGTAGCAAAAACACACTAAATAATTATGAATTTTTAATTAGGAATTATGAATGAATACACAAAAGGCACAGATTTTTAATCTGTGCCTTTTGTTTTTATTTGTAATATGAAATTATTTTTTTAGTAAATTTTATCATAATGAACTAATCAAGTGTCGTTTTGATACTACAAGGATAAAGAACAACATTTTTATTTCAACACACTTTTATAATAATCAATAATACTCTGAAAAACGCCAAGCAGCTCCGAAATTTCGCCTAAGTAGTATTTTTTATCATCAATATAAAGTTTGTCAGAATACTCAATAAATTGCCAAACATCACCTGTAGTAGTGCAACCGTACAGTTTTTCTGTAATAATACCTTTTTTTTCGTTGTATTTTTTTGCGCCCACAAGTTGCGCACAACATTGTTTTATGCCTTCGTCTAAAATGGTATGAAAAGCCGCAGAATGATGAATTTGGTGGGTGCAGGGCTGAAAAACAAACTTTTGATACAACTTTTCAAGAATAGTTGGGGCAAAAAACATGATAATCTCAAAACCTCTCAAAAATCTTTTAACGAACTTTGGAAAGAACGAAATAAATCTTAAGTAGCTATATATGATATATATTTCTATTCTCTAGTATCAGGCGTGCAATCCCAAATATAAGGGTTTAGGTTTACTTTTTCTCCTTTAGAGCAATTTTCTTGTTGAATGGCAATTATCCATTTATTATTTATTTTCTCAAAAAAATAGTAATTGTAGGTGTCGTAACTTATAAACTCTTTTTTTGTGTTCTGTTTCACATAATTGGTACGTGATTTTACAAATGCTTTATTCTTTTCTTTATTCAACGCAACTGATGAAAAATAAACATCAGTTATATTTTCAATTGTGTTAAATAATGAATCAGCTAAATTATGAGGAATAAAATTACCTGCTTTTATTTGCTTTGTTTCAAATTTTTTACTGGCATTTTCTTTCTTAATAAAATCTTGATACATGTATTTGTCAAAAATAACGCCTACGTTTGTATAAGAAAGTGTATCTAAAGTACAAAAATCACAACCAACCATTTCTATAGGAAACGGAGAATAAACCAAAACTGGGGTATTTATTTTTTCTATCAGAATATTATAAATTTCATATTCAGGGGTGATAAAATTTTCCTTAGAAAAACCTGTTTCTTTCAAAATAGGCTTTTCCGCATTTTTCTGACAAGAAATTGTCAAAAGAATAACAAAGAAAATTATTTTTTTCATAGTTTTTTTATTCCACACTTTCGCCAAGCAGCGTGCCACCAGAGCAATTTGTTACCAAAACATTAATATATTCTCCTTTTTGGTGATACTTTTTAGGAAAAATAACTACTTTATTTTGGCTCGTTTTGCCCTGCAAGAAATCTTCTGATTTTTTAGAAAAACCATCAATCAAAATCTTATGTATTTTACCCACATCTAACAAATTCCTTTTATATGACATAGCCCTTTGAACTGCTATAACTTCCTCCAAACGGCGTTTTTTAGTTTCTAAAGGAATATCATCAGTTAGTTTTTTTTCTGCAGGCGTGGCAGGGCGTTCAGAGTAAAAAAACGTGTAAGCATAATCATATTCCACCAAATCAATGATAGAAAGCGTATCTTGGTGTTCTTCTTCTGTTTCGGTACAAAAACCAGTAATCATATCAGAACTAATAGCACAAGTATCTCCCAAAATGCGTCTAATAGCCGCCACACGCTCCAAATACCATTCTCTATCATAAGTGCGGTTCATTAGTTTCAAAATACGAGAATTACCACTTTGAATAGGCAAATGAATGGATTTGCAAATATTTTCGTGTTTTTTCATCACATAAAGCACTTCATCAGTAATATCTTTTGGGTGAGAAGTAGAAAAACGTACACGCAAATCTGTGGACATAAGTGCCACTTTTTCAAGGAGTTGCGCAAAATTTACAACTTCCGTACCTTCCTCTAATTTTTCATTTGTCTTCAAAAATTTTTCATATTGTTTTGATGAAATAATATTCTCATCAGAAGTCCAAAGGTAGGAATCCACGTTCTGACCCAATAACATCACTTCCTTAAAACCATTATCAATAAGTTCTTGTACTTCTTTCAAAATAGAATAAACACTTCTGCTACGTTCACGCCCACGAGTGTAAGGCACAACGCAAAACGAACACATATTATCACAACCTCGCATAATAGACACCAAAGCACTTATTCCGTTGGAATGTAGGCGCACAGGTGCAATGTCAGCATACGTTTCTTCCCTAGAAAGAAAGACGTTTACCCCTTTTTCTCCATCATCAGCTTTTCCTACGAGATTAGGCAAATCACGGTAAGCATCAGGTCCTACAACAATATCAACCATTTTTTCTTCTTCCAAAAGTTGCGTTTTGAGGCGTTCAGCCATACAACCAAGCACGCCAATAGTAAGTAACGGATTACGTTTTTTGTAACCTTTGAGGTGCATCAAACGAAAACGCACTTTTTGTTCTGCATTATCACGAATAGCGCAAGTATTAAGAAGGATAAGGTCGGCATTTTCTGGACTATCTGTAGTATCAAAGCCATTTTCATGCATAATAGCTGTTACAACTTCACTATCTGCAAAATTCATCTGACAACCATAGCTTTCAATATACATTTTGCGTGCTTTTCCTGTATTTTTGTTTATAGAAATGCGAGGAAGTTCACAAACTTCTTTATCTGTATCTATTATGTCTATTTCGGAGATGATTTGTTTCATTTTTTGTAAAATTATTTTTCTAATATTCTGACTTATTCAGCTCACACTCAACAACTTCATAATCATCTTTGGTAAGTTTTGCATCAGCATTTTCTCCAAATTCTTTAATAGCTTTTGTATAAGCGGCTTTACTATCAAAAACACCTAAAAATGTATTTTCATCATCATCTGGAGTTGCATCAGTACCCGCAAAAATATTGATAATATATAATTTCATTTGATTGAATATTTTAAAATTGTTTATTTTGAGAAATACAAAGATAAAGATTTTTTTAGGATTTTCAATAAAATACGAAGTACGTTGTATTTATCTGTGTATCTATGGCAATTAAAATTCAATTATACACACTTTTTTACTACATTTGTGTCATTAAAATTAAACTAAACTTTGAGAATGAAAGCACTTGTTTTAACTGAAATAAACCATATTGAATTACAAGAAATTCCTACACCCACACCCACAAGTGAGCAGGTACTTGTGCGCATAAGTGCTGCTGCACTCAACAGGCGAGATGAGTGGGCAAGAGTAGGAATGTATCCAGGAATGACTTATGGCTGTGTTTTGGGGGCTGATGCCTGCGGAACAGTAATAGAAATAGGTGAAAATGTCCAAAAGGAATGGCTAAATAAAGAAGTTATTTTTAATCCAAACCGCAACTGGGGCGACAACCCAGAAGCGCAATCAAATACTTATAATATTCTAGGAATGCCCTCAAACGGTACTTTTAGCGAGTTTATGGTTATTGATGCAGACAGACTACATTTAAAACCCTCTTTTCTCACCCACGAGCAAGCCGCAGCTCTTCCTTTGGCTGGTCTTACTGCTTTTAGGGCAGTTTTTAGGCGTGGAAACATTAAAAAGAATGATAAAGTGCTTGTAACAGGTATTGGTGGAGGCGTAGCACAAATGGTAGCCCAAATGGCGCAAGCAGTTGGCGCAAGCGTGTATGTAACGTCTGGAGATGATAAAAAATTAGATTTTATGAAAAATTTAGGTATTTTGGGCGTAAATTATAAAATGCAAAATTGGCACAAAGAACTCCTTAAATTCCCTGAAATAGCACAAAATAATGGTTTTGATGTAATTATTGATAGTGCTGGAGGAGATGATTTTAATTTGCTTTTGCGTAGTTTGCGCCCTGCAGGAACGCTTGTATTTTATGGTGCAACGCTTGGAAGTCCCCAAAAAATAGATATGCCACGTATTTTCTTTGGACAATATACCATAAAAGGCTCTACAATGGGCAATGATGCTGAATTTGCTGAAATGCTTGCATTTGTAGAAAATTACAAAATAATTCCAATTATAGATTCTGTGCGCCCTTTTAGTGAGATTATTAGTGCTTTTGAGGATATGAGAAACGGGAAAATCTTTGGGAAATTAGTTGTCTCAATGGTTTAATTATGAATTTTAAATTGTGAATTGTGAATGTATAAAAATACATCATATATCATACATCACACATCAAAAAATGATTTTAAGTATAGAAACTTCTACACCTGTTTGTTCTGTAGCATTACACGAAATTAGCGTAAATGCTAATAGTAAACTATTAGGTTGTTTTGAGCTTTTCACGGCGCAAAGCCACTCTGGAGAACTTACCCTACTTATTGAAAATCTTGTTAAGCAAACTGGCTATCAGTTTTCTGATATAAAAGCTGTAGCAGTATCAAAAGGACCTGGCTCTTATACAGGACTTCGTATTGGTGTTTCTACGGCAAAAGGTCTGGCGTATGCTATTGGTTGTGAACTGATTGCAGTTAGTACGCTAGAAGCTATGACTCTTCAAATTGCTACTATATCTCTAGAAAATGATGTACTATTTTGTCCTATGCTTGATGCTAGACGTATGGAAGTGTATTGTAGTATTTTCAGTAAAAACACCAACCTAATAAATAACAATGTTTCTGATAGTTTATCAAATGGTTTTTTGAAAGAAATTTTGCCCATTTCTGCTAAGATTATTGATAAAGATACTTTTGCGGATATTTTAGAAAACAATAAAATGATGTTTTTTGGAGATGGAGCAAGCAAGTGCAAAGCAAGTTTTGCACATCAAAAAAATGCTTTATTTATTGAAAATATCACTCCTAGTGCAAAAGAAATAGGGTTTTTAGCTAATCAAAGATTTAAGAAACATCTTTTTGAAAACTTAAATTATTTTGAGCCTTATTATTTAAAAGACTTCGTAACGACAATCAAAAAAAATAACCTCTAAATCTAAAGGGGACTTTTTGTATTACTCCTTTTGGGGCTGGGGGCTACTTTCTCGCCTGCCTCTACCAAAAAATCCAAATAATTTTCTTTTGGTGGAATAGGACAAACAAAGCTATCATCATACACACAAAAAGGATTAAAAGCTAAGTTAAAATCTATCAAAACCTCGTCTGTACGTGGCATTTCTACGTCTAAATAACGTCCCCCACCATAAGTTGTTTGATTATTGGTAAGGTCTGCAAAAGGTAGAAACAAGGATTTATCACCAGTTTTTTTAAGTAAAAGTAGTTTCCTTTGAATATTCTGATACATAAAAACAGCATAACCAAATTTTTCATAATTCTGCGCTTCTCCTGATGTGGTAGCAATAGCAAAAGGCGCAGATTTTGGCAAAAATTCAACAGTTGCCTTGATACGAAACTGCTCATTTGGCTCATAATAATTAAGTGCCACAAAACCAGTTTTATCTTTTAAGGGAGATTTTTTATCATTTTTAAAAAACTCATCACGTTTGGCACGTGCTTTTTTGAGGTCTGCACTATAGTCATCTTTGGATTTTCTTCCAATAAAATCCTGAAAGAAAACCAACAAAACTACTAGCACAATCCCAATAAAAAATAAATGTTTGACTTTCATTTTATGATTGATATGAAATGAAAAAACAGTACAGATTATCTGTACTGTTTTTTGTTATTGAATTTTTAGAATAGCTTATGGTATTCTTTTGATGCTAGATTGTTTGAATTCACGTACACCATTTGCATTAGAATAAGTGTACCACAAGTTTTTAACTTCATCTAGGTTTCCTTTAGAATCAAACACAAGCTCCAACTGAGGATCTGTAGCCCCTTTCGTAACCTTTGTTATAACTGCAGGAAATACTGTAAGGGGGAAATCAGGACGCATTACGGTAGCCCCTAAAATAATTACTCTATTTTCTGGGTCTGCAGCAGCTGGGTCAAAACGCACATCCATTCTGAATCCAGGATTTGATGCAGGTATTCCTGGAGTAGAAAGTCCACCACCTAATACTACTTCTGTAATAGTAGGATCATCAGGGCTTTCCCTCCACTCATGTCTTACAACACTCGGAAGAATAGGAACAGTAGTATAAGCACCAGAGGGATCAGCAACGAGGCTTTGATATCTTTGTATCCCTGTATAAGCAAAAATACCAAGATATGGATTAGGCAGTTTACGAGACACATCTAGCAAGAGTGTTGGGTTAGCAATCAATATATCTGCATCAGTTTGCAGAGTGATAGGCAACATATACTTGCTAAATTGCTTATAAACATTTGCAGTCTCAGAGGCATCAGGTACAATAAGTTCTACTGTTACTGATGTTTTTCCCTTGGGTATAGTAACCATAGCAGGGAAAATGAATTTACCTGCAGGTAAAGGCTCAAAATTGATGTATATTTTTGGCTCTTTTGGAAACGTTGGCTTAGCTATCAACAATTGACTAGCACCTCCAGCCGCAATGTAAAGAGCCAGATCCGTCGCATATTGCGCTCTTGCTACGTCATATACTCCTTTTAAACCATTATATTCATTCGTACGTACAGTATTGTATTCTGCAATTTTGCCCAGGTCGTTCTTTAGTTTCACAACCACGTCTTTATCAAAGGGCTTGGTCAGCACCTCAATAGAAACCTCATAAACTTGCTCTGTATCCAAGTCCTCAAGCTTCATTCTTGGGAGTAAATTGAGTTTGGTATCCATCACATTGACATTCGGTATTCTGTTCGGGCTACCAAAAGCTATTACTTTTGAGCCATAACCCACTCCGTTGAACACGTCAGACTCGTGCTCTTTGTCTTTTAAGCAAGATTGCAGTCCTAGTACAACAATTGCTAAGTATAGAAATTTTTTCATTATATTTTAATTTAGATGTTTGGTTTTCTCTACACAACTAAAGAATAGTTATGTAGAGAAAGTTAATTTATTAGTCTTTGTCCCAGAATATTCTAGTAGAAAGAATATTACTCACAGAACCTAAACCTTGCCTTGTAATAGCTTCCGTTAAGTTCGCATTGTTAGTCTGTGCTTCCAAAGATGGATAAGGAATACGCAATGGTCTCTGTGCTGGCGTACCAATAACTGCTGATGATACAGATTTTGGAGTATTCAAAATAGGTGATGGTCCTCCAGAAACATTTTGGTATTTTCTTACATCACACCAAGCTTCAAAACCTGCAAACCCTATCAAGCATACCCATTTTTGCTCCATAATAACTTTAAGAGCTACATCTGTTGCAACAGGTGAGTCTATATCAGCTATTGTATTTCTATTGGATGCAGACCCCACAGACGTATTAGTAATACCATAAGATAAATAATTATCAGCAGCCTTGATAGAAGCATCTTTTGTTGCATCAAAGTTATCTTTTAACGCAGTAAAATTTACTGTTTCACTAATAGCAAGTTTGTCAGTATACCAACCAGGAAGCTGTCCTGGGGCAGCTGCTCCAGAAAGAGGGTTAGCACCAGCTTTCAATAATACAAAAGAAGACCTAACAGCATCCTTAAAGTAACTTTTGTAAGCCCCACCAGCTCCTACAGCGTACCCTTTTACATTTGCCTCTGCCTGCAGCATAAGTGCTTCAGATGCTGTCATAATAAGCATATTTTGCTTAAAGCTTTGAAGTAAACCAGGTCCAAAACCAGATACCAATGCGTAGAAAAAAGCTGTATTACCAGTAACACCATAAGGAATTCCTTTAAATGTATAAGCTGTAGCTGGGGCGGGTTTAGCAATTCTCAATATACGTTGAAAATCACGTGGACCAGTAGGTTTTTCAATGGCATTGATAGCGTATTCTGAAAGCGCATAGAACTCCGCATTAGCTGCAACCGTATTCGCTTCTGTAAAACCATATCTATTCCAAAATGGATTTTGCTTACCTGCAGTTTGCAAGTAACCAGGATTGCAGAATACATCCTCATAAGCACCCAAAAATAGACCTCCACCCAAAGGATTAGCTATTTTAGCTATTTGCGCTGTTATGTAACCTTGCTCTGCTGGAAGCTCTGATTTTCTAAGTAGTATTCTTAGTTTCAAAGTATTAGCAAACTTAACCCACTTTATCATATTACCCCCACAATAAATATCCTCTTGTGGTGTAACATTAGGATTGTCTAGTGTTGTTGGTGAGCTAAGATTAGCAACTGCTGCATCCAGTTTTACTATAAGGTCAAGATAAATGTCTTGCGCCTTATCATATTTAGGTGTTGTGATACCGATATCTCCTTTTACAGCATCTGTATAAGGAATATCGCCATAAGCATCTACAAGCAACTGATAATTAAATGCTTTCATTACTTGTGCAATACCAGCAAGTCTTTTTCTACCTTTTGCCAACGCATCTTTTTCAATGAACTCATAATCCGTGATGTTATCATAAGTACTCCAAATTGTTGTTGCAGTGCCCCAACTTGCTTGTGTATTATAAGTACGTTCATCTCCAAAGCCAGACACGGAAGTAGGAGGTGCCCACTGACCCGCCCAAAATGCACCCACTTCATTACGAGTAATACCTGCGGCAGTAACATTAAGTGCATTTGGTAGTACCAACTCTGCTGTAGAGGTTACTGCTGAGTTAGGATTCTGATTAACATCTAAGTAATCTCGTTTGCAGCTAGCCATGATTGTCATGGCTAGAATTGCTATTGAATATATTATTTTCTTCATCTTTAATATTTAGATTATAGTGTAACGGTGATGTTAAAACCATAAGTGCGTGTTGTAGGTGCTTGATTATTTGTACTTACACCAGTTGCATTAGGTGTAGTTCCACTTGCTTGTCCAAACTGCGCTCTATCTGCTGAATCTCCAAATTCTGGGTCAGTAAATTGGTTAGTTTTTGGTACAAATATCAATAGGTTTCTACCAACAAAGCTAATGTTTGCTCCTTTGATGTACTTACTCATTCCTTCTAGTATACTAGTAGGCAATGTGTAAGTGATTCTTGCCTCCCTCAACTTCCAAAATGCTCCACTTGTAGTGAAGTTCTCACCAAATTTCTTGTAGCTATTGTCCCAGTAATCCCAACCACCATTTCTAGTAGGTACTGTTGTGTTTGCTACGTAAGAAACTGCACTACCATCACTTGCAGTAGCTGAAACTAGAGAAGAATTAGGGAATATAAAACGCTCTCTGTCATAAGTTGCTGTTACAGCAGCATTACCAGTAAAAGTAAGATCCCAACCAAGGTCATGATAAGTAACATTTCCAGAACGGTATTCTGCTAAAGCATATAAAGAAAATCCTTTATATGACAAGGTAGTATTCAAACCCAATGAATGTTTTGGACTTGTCTGCCCAGCAATAGTTTGTCCAGCAGCAGCCAACGGATAACCAGTTGCAGGATCTACAATTACTCTCCCTTGTGGATCTCTACGGTAGTTAGTAGTTTTAAGTACGGGATATTGCTCCCCAACTATAGCATAAATACCACCATTACTATCTCCAAAAGTACCATTATTTGTGTTATCCAAACGAATTTCTTTTGTTTCATCAAATAATTCTACTACTTTGTTATCTCTGTAAGAATAGTTACCGCCAACATTCCAATTAAGCCCACCAGGATTATTCTTATCAGCCTTAATAACATCTCCTCTTAATGTAACTTCTATTCCTTTTGTTTCACTCGCTCCCACGTTCCTAGTTTGTTGTGTATAGCCTGTAGATTGTGGTAGGCTAAGTCTAAGCGTTTGATTGGTAGTTCGTGTCTGATAAGCTGTAACTTCCAAATTAAATCTATCATAAAAACCAAGTTCTGTACCCACTTCGTACGAAGTTGTAAACTCTGGCTTAATACCTTTCTGAACAATATTATCTCCTACACTAAAACCAGGCTGACTACCATAAGGAAAGCCATTACCCAAAGTAAAGATGCTTTGTGTAGCGTAGGGGGTTAAGCTTACTTGTCCTACTTTTGCAGCAGAAGCAGTTACTTTTGCGAAAGTAAGTACCTTACTCTCTTTAAGGGCTGGTATTAAGTTACTTACAACAACAGATAAATTGGCTGCGGGGAAGAAATAAGAGTTATTACCTTTATCCAATAAAGATGTCCACTCATTACGACCAGTCAATTGCAGATATACAATTTTCTTGTACCCTAAGGATAAATCAGCAAATACACTTGTGGTACGAGATTGAGAGATTCTGTTAAAACCTGCATCAATATTAGCTTCTCCTAGTCTGTTAGCAACATTATTGAGCCCAGGCACAACTATTGAAGTTGTACGTACACGTACATTTTGAGCAGAGTTATCATTGATATTAGAGCCTAATATCAAAGTAGTTTCTAGAGATTTTACTAATTTTGGAGTAAAAGTAAGCAAAACATCTTGCGTAACTTTAGTTTGATAACCATTATTGTCTGTTACACCACCTGGCAAATCCTTAGCAATAGGACGTTTTAATACATTCTTACTATAATCACGGTAGGTATATTTACCATTAGCGGTTTTACTAACTGAATTAGTGTTAGTAATACCAGGACGGTAAGTAAACGTGAGCCAGTCAGTAAGTTTATAAACCAAGCTTACGTTAGCTACAAAGTTATTAGTTCTTGTAGTTTGTCTGTTATTGTCCAAAGTAAACCAAGGGTTAGCATAATATTCATTATAATAATTATTTGGATTTGCTGGATTTAGTGAACCATCAGGATTTTGAAAGTCTTGCCAGTTTCTATACGACCTCAACGGTACGTTACCTGCTGTATTTAATACAAGAAAGTAGAAACTATTACCTAGGTTATCTGCTATATTTTCTTGTAATCCAGTATTATATGAAGCATTGAAGCCTGCTGTTAATCTATTACTAGTTGTTTGTGCATTAAAACGGACATTGGTTCTTCTATACTTATCACCATCTATAATACCTTTTTGCACTACATCTTCCGCAGAAAGATAAAATTTAGTAGTTTCATTACCCCCAGAAACACTTATTTCATTTTGAAGACGAGTACCTGTATTAAAAGCATTCAATTTTGAATCCTTTTGATAGGCATAGGGTAAATAGTTTATTGTTCCATCTTCTAGTTTCATAGGGTCTAAGCCACCGCCACCAGTAGGTCTGATAGTTCCATCATAAGCAGGTCCAAAAGATTGGTTTTCACCACCATAATAGTCTTGCGTATCTGAACCAAAACCAGCACCAGTACCAAGTCCAAATCTATCTTGTAGTTTAGGCAGAAAGCTAATTCTATCAAATTGTTGTGTTGTAGAAAAAGTAACACGAGTACCAACAGAGCCTTTTTTAGTTGTAACTATCAGCACACCATTAGATGCATCAGAGCCATAAAGTGCTGCCGCTGCCTGCCCTTTTAGAACAGTCATACTCTCAATATCGTTTGAGTTTAGTTGGTTAAATACATCTTGTGTGGATTGTGAGCCATCAATAACCACAAGGGCTTCATTATTACCCAATATAGAACGGCTACCTCTCAAAGTAATACGAGATTGTGCATTTACACCACTACTAGTAGTATTGATCTGTAAACCCGCTATTTTGCCAGTAAGTCCCTGCGCCAAGCTAAGAGATTTACCTTGTGTAATATCAGCGCCTTTTATCACAGCAACCCCACTGATATTTGACTGAGCCTCACGTTTAATACCTACGGCACCTTCAACAAGGACAGTACCTAGTGTTTCATCATCATTCAATGTTACGTTAATAACAGTTTGGTTTCCAACTAAAACTTCTACGGTTGCGGTACCAACAGATGAGAACACAAGTGTTGCGTTGTCAGGTATGTTTGCAAGCGTATAATCCCCGTTTTCAGTTGTTATTGTGGCAATTGAGACATTCTCTTTAACAAGAACACTCGCACCAGGTATTGCGCCCTCTTTATTGGTGACTTTTCCGGTTACTGTCCTGCCTTGTGCATATACTTGCATTGCAAATATAATGGTAAGGACAAAACTAGCAAGTAGCTTTTTTGTCATGATTTTTTAAATTTTGGTTTAGTTTTAGTGTGCAATATAAACACATTTTTACCAAAAAAAAACTTTTTACAAAGTTTTTTTTTGTTTTTTTTTAATAAAATATTTGGTTAAAACATATTCTAACCAAATATTCAAAACTTGAACTACTAAAAAACTTGATTTTCAATAGCTTAGAATACTTTTGTACAAAATAAAACTTCTTAGAAATTTTTTCTTAAAAGTTTAGTGTTTTTTAATATTTAGATAATATTATAACAATATTGGCAAAAATCAGCGTTCTATTTTACTTTTCTTGTTACAAGTACAACACCACTAATAGCATTTTCACCATATTTAGCAACTGCATTTTCTCCTTTGATAACCTCAATCTTCTCAATATCATTAGGATTCATTGAAGACAAAGGAGAAACACCATACATTTGAGAAAATGTGGGCTTTACTTGCACGCCATCAACAAAATAAAGCATAGGTTTTGCTGGAAATTTAGCAGTAAAAGTGCTATTTTCAGCGTTTTCAGACAAGATATTTTTATCTTGCGCACAGAGTTGCGAGCTAAAAACTAGGCTCAACACACAACTAATAATGATTTTCTTTGTCATAAATTTGAAAGATTTATTTTAATAAATTATTGTATTACACTAAACACTATTTCACTACTCACTCAACACTAAAAAAACTTACATATTTCTTCTATATTGCCCACCAACCGCATAAAGTGCGTTTGACATTTGCCCTAAACTACATATTTTAGCACATTCCATCAGCATCTCAAAAATATTACCATTATTTATTGCAATTTCTTGCAATTTCTTGAGAATATCAGCAGAAAACGCTTCATTGCGCTTGTGGAACGCATCACGCATAGAAATTTGGAACTCTTTCTCTTCTGTTGTGCTACGAATAACCTCCAAAGGTATAATAGTTGGTGAGCCTTGTGGGTCTAAAAACGTATTGACACCAATCAAAGGCAATTCTCCTGTGTGCTTTTTCATTTCATAATGCATACTTTCTTCTTGAATTTTGCTACGCTGATACATACGTTCCATTGCACCCAAAACTCCTCCACGCTCCGAAATTGACTTAAATTCATTCAAAACTGCCTGCTCTACCAAATCTGTAAGTTCTTCTATGATGAATGCACCCTGCAAAGGATTTTCATTTTTTGCAAGACCAAGTTCGTGGTTAATGACGAGTTGAATAGCCATTGCACGCCTTACACTCTCCTCTGTGGGTGTGGTGATAGCCTCATCATAAGCGTTGGTATGCAAAGAATTGCAATTATCATAAATGGCATAAAGTGCCTGCAAAGTAGTTCTAATATCATTAAAAGCAATTTCTTGAGCGTGCAAACTACGTCCAGAAGTTTGGATATGGTATTTTAATTTTTGAGAACGGTCGTTGCCGTGATATTTGTATTTCATAGCTTTTGCCCAAATACGTCTAGCCACACGCCCCAAAACCGCATATTCAGGATCCATTCCATTAGAAAAGAAAAACGACAAATTTGGTGCAAAATCATCAATATTCATTCCTCTACTCAAATAATACTCTACAAAAGTAAAGCCATTTGAAAGCGTCAGGGCAAGTTGTGTAATAGGATTTGCACCTGCTTCCGCAATATGATAGCCCGAAATACTTACAGAATAGAAATTACGCACTTTTTTCTCAATAAAATACTGCTGAATGTCGCCCATCATACGCAAAGCAAATTCTGTGGAGAAAATACACGTATTTTGTGCTTGGTCTTCTTTCAAAATATCTGCCTGAACAGTTCCACGCACTTGGGAGATAGCATAAGTTTTGATTTTTTGATACACATCAGCAGGCAAAACATCTTCACCCGTAACGCCCAAAAGCATCAAGCCCAAACCATCATTTCCCTCTGGAATATCTTCGTTATAAGTAGGACGAGTAACACCTTTTTTCTTGTAAATATCAGCTATTTTTTGGTTGATTTCGTCCTCCAAACCATTCTTTTTGATATAAATTTCGCATTGTTGGTCAATAGCAACATTCATAAAAAATGCTAAAATCATTGGCGCAGGTCCGTTGATTGTCATTGATACAGAAGTAGTTGGATTACATAAATCAAAACCAGAATACAGTTTTTTGGCATCATCAAGCGTGGCAACATTCACTCCAGAATTGCCTATTTTTCCATAAATATCAAGTCTATGGTCAGGGTTTTCTCCATACAAAGTAACACTATCAAAAGCTGTAGAAAGGCGTTTTGCAGGCATTCCTTTTGATACATAATGGAAACGTTTGTTGGTGCGTTCTGGTCCGCCCTCACCTGCAAACATACGTGTAGGGTCTTCTCCTTCACGTTTTAGTGGGAAAACTCCACTTGCATACGGGAAAAATCCTGGTGCATTTTCACTTAAAAGCCATCTCAAAATATCTCCCCAATCTTCGTATTTTGGCAAAGCAACTTTTGGAATTTTTGTGTTTGACAAAGAAACACTAAACAAATCTTGCTCAATTATTTTATCTCTTACTTGAAACTGGTATTTGTCGGCACGATAACGCTTTTTGGTTGCTTCCCATTCCATTAGCATTTCTTTACATTCCAAATCTAGTTTTTTCTCTAATTGGTTGTAAATATCAACTAAATCCGTAAGATATGCAGGCTCATCTTGGATATTTTCAACTGCATACACCAAATTATCAGATTTCTCTATAATTTCAATGGTTTTTTTGCCAATATTTGCTCGCAACATTTCAATAGTACCTTTGAGTTGGTACATTTTTCGTGCAATGGTGCTTTGTTTAGTGATAAAATTATCATATTCTGCACTACTTTCCACAATTTCAGAGAGATAGCGGATTTTTTCTGGTGGAATAATATAAATTTTTTCTGATGCTTTTTCAGAAATGCTAAAATCAGAAGTAAGGGCATTTACAGAGGTTTTTTCCACAATTTTATCCATCACTTTTCTATAAAGTGTGTTCATTCCTGGGTCGTTGAATTGCGAGGCAATAGTTCCGTAGATAGGCAAATCTGCTTCAGGAGCTTCCCAAAGGTTATGATTTCGTCTGTATTGCTTTTTGACATCACGCATTGCATCTAATGAGCCACGTTTATCAAACTTATTGATAGCAATAATATCAGCAAAATCCAACATATCAATTTTTTCTAATTGTGTTGCTGCGCCATATTCAGAAGTCATCACGTACATACAAACGTCTGAATGTTCTACAATTTCTGTATCAGATTGCCCAATTCCAGATGTTTCTACAATAATTAAGTCAAAATTAGCCAGTTTACAAATATCAATAGCATCTTGAACATACTGACTAAGTGCCAAATTTGATTGCCTTGTTGCCAAACTACGCATATACACACGACCATTGGAGATAGAGTTCATACGAATACGGTCGCCCAGCAATGCGCCACCTGTTTTTCTTTTAGAAGGATCAACAGAAATGACCGCTATACTTTTATTTTCAAAGTTAATCAAAAATCTACGTACTAATTCATCAACTAAAGAAGATTTTCCTGCACCACCTGTGCCTGTGATACCCAAAACAGGTATTTTAGGTTGATTTTCTATTTCTTTTTTGATATTAAGCGTTTTATAGATTTCTGGGTGATTTTCAGCAACAGAAATCAGACGACCAATAGACAACTCATTTTTAGCTTTTGTATCCTCTAATAGTTGTTTTAGCGTGTTTTTCTCGTCTTTATAGGTAGGAAAATCTGCTTGTTTCATCAAATCATTTATCATTCCTTGAAGTCCCATAGCTCTTCCATCATCAGGGGAATAGATTTTATTGATGCCGTAAGCGTGGAGTTCTGCTATTTCAGTAGGCAAAATAGTACCGCCACCACCACCAAAAATTTTGATATTTGCGTTGCGTTCTTTGAGCAAATCATACATATATTTGAGATACTCTACGTGTCCGCCCTGGTAGCTGGTGAGCGCAATAGCCTGCGCATCTTCTTGAATGGCACAATCTACAATTTCCATTACACTACGGTTGTGTCCTAAATGTATGACTTCTGCACCAGAAGCCTGAATAATGCGCCTCATAATATTGATTGCGGCATCGTGTCCGTCAAAAAGGGAGGCAGCCGTAACAATACGGATATGATTTTGCGGTTTATAGATAGTTTGGTCTTGCATATTTTGTATATCTTGGATATTTTTATGCAATTTATCAAATTTGAAAGAGAATACAATTTTATAAGAGAAAAATCCTATTTATTACAAAAAAAATTGCAACAGTTTAGGTAACTGATGTTATATAGATGTAATTTGTAGAGACGTTGCTTGCAACGTCTTAGCGTAGAAAATTGTATTCAGTTTCATTCAAAAATAATACTTTTATTTGCTAGTATATTCTTTGTCGTTTAGACGTTGCAAGCAACGTCTCTACAACAAAAACTCAACCTTCTAAACAACCTACCTAAACCATTACAAAAAATTAAAATTATCAAAGAGATTTTTCATTGTATGTTAAGAAAAACTACTAACATAAGGAAGTTATAAACGAAAAACTCCAGTCAAAAAACTTTTTGACTGGAGCTTGATATAAATTCTCTTAATTTAAGTCCTAAAAAAATACAAGCCACACAATTGCTCAACTTTCTACACTTGCTGTCTTCCGACCCTGGGGGATTCGTAAGGAGCAAAATTTGCAGCTTGCGAGTGCAAAGGTAGGAAATTGTTTTATAACTACCAAATTTTTTAGACTATATTTTCAAAAAACTTTTAAAAATTATTTTACTGTACCTGGCAACATTCTCTTAAATGCCTGATATTCAGTTATTGTAGCAGGTTTTGCTGTACATTTCAGCCCTTCTGCTTTTGTATTGATATTTTTGATACGGTTTTCTGGTGCTGGGTGCGTACTCAAAAACTCTGGTTGTCTTGCACCACCTGCAGCCTCTAACTTAACAAAAAAGCCTGCTGCGCCATTGCATTGATACTTTGTGGCAGAAAGATAATCAACAGAAGCGGCATCTGCTTCTTTTTCGTAATCACGGCTATATTTCAAACTAAGAAAAGTAGCAGTAAGTTGCGAAAGTTGCTCTGTAACTACTGCTCCTGCAAGTTGTGCCACTATTCCAAGTCCCATTTGCTTTTCCATTGTTCTTGCGCTGTGTTCTTTGTCTGCGTGTCCCATTTCGTGCCCCATCACGCCTGCTAGTTGGTCTTCATTATCAAGATATTTGATAAGCCCCGTATAAACGAAGATATAGCCACCTGGTGTGCAAAAAGCATTAAGCGTTTTGTCGTCATTGATGATGCGTACTTCCCAGTCAAAGTCGTTGCGGTGCGCCAATTTGCCTGAATTAAGCACATTACTTGTTATTTTGCGCAAATAAGCGTAGGCTTGCGGGTGTGCCTTTTCGTCAAGGACAGGAAATTCTGAAGGTTTTGCAAGGATTTCGTCACGCACTTTCATTCCCATTTGTTTTTGTTGTGGAATGCTTGTGAAAATTGATTTTCCACAACCCAAAAATAAGCTAGAAATAGCTATTAAGGATATAAAAAAAAGATTTTTCTTTGTCATAGTTTTTGTTTTTTAAGTTTAACTTAGTGAATTGAATGGATAATTAATTGGTTGTTGGTGTCGTTACGCTAGAACACCAAACAACGCTGTTTTTTTAATGCAAAAATCCTCAATAAATTTATTGAGGATTTTTTTGTCGTTACCTAAAATAAATTAGATATAAGGTTTTTCCGTGAAGAAAAGCTCACAAAATCAGACTATAAAAGTGTGATGTTTGTAGCATTAAGCCCTTTTTTGCCTTCTTCTACGTTGAAGCTAACTTTGTCGTTCTCACGAATAGTTTTGCCACCAAGTGCTGTAGAGTGTACAAATACCTCTGTTCCATTTTCAGAAGTGATAAATCCGAAGCCTTTTGATTCATTAAAGAATTTTACTGTACCTTTTTCCATGTTTGTTATTATTTTTAAAATATACTAAACTAAAAAGACCTTCTTTTTAGCGAGTGCAAGGTAGTCATTTTTTTAATATGCGCAACAAAAAATAATTATTTTTTTCTATATTTGTGAAAATAATTTTATCAAACCTCAAATGGAGCATATCAATAGTGTTTTTGAAATTTTCAGCCCAAACCAAAATACACATTTAGTTATCTTAAAAATCAATAATGACACAAAAACTGAAAATAATTTACTTGCTTTAGCTGACTTTTCAGATAAAATGCCCAATTCTGACAAAAAAGATTACGAGATTTTGCATCACCAAACAAAAAAGCAAGAATTTTTAGCTGGTAGGTTTGCTTTATCAAAAGCATTAAAATTCTTAGGATATGATTATAAAGGCATCAAGAAAGATACCAACGGAAAGCCATATCTTATTGATTATGAAGAGAATAACAACGAGAATATCCATATTTCTCTCACACACTCATATCCTTTTGTGGGTGCGCTGGTAAGCAGGTTGGGTGCGTGTGGTGTGGATATAGAACAACTCAAAGAGAAAATTTTGCGTGTTGCACCACGAGTTTTTTCTGAAAAAGAACTTATTTTTTTGGAAAAAGATTTACAAAAAAACACCGTTTTTTGGTGTGCAAAAGAGGTTTTATATAAAATTTATGGAAAAGGAGAAGTAAATTTTAAAGAAAATTTATTTGTTTTTCCTTATGAGAACGGAAAAAATCTCAAAGTATCCGCAGAAATAAAAATGCCTAATTTTTATCAAGAATACATACTTGAGGTTATATTTTTGGAGGATTTTGTATTATGTTATGGTATTGAAAAATCAGGAATTAGGAACGGAGAGTTAGAAATAGAACCAAAATATTGAAAATTATTTTTCTAATTTTCAAAAAAATATTTATTTTTCTCAAAAAAATAGTATATTCGCATTTCCAACCCAAAAACCCCTTTATGCCCTAAAGATGAAGAGTTATATTGACCTAATAGAACAGACTTTTGAGTTTCCTAATCCAGAGTTTAAAGTTAAAAAAAATGAGCTTTTTTTTAATGACGTGCCTTTGATGAAAATCATTGAAGAGTATGGTACACCGCTCAAAATCAGTTACTTACCTAAAATAGGTCAGCATATCCGAGATTGCAAGGAAATGTTTGCCAATGCTATCAAAAAATACAAATACAAAGGAAATTATACCTACTGTTATTGTACCAAATCTTCTCATTTTAGCTTTGTATTAGAAGAAGCACTCAAAAATGATATTCATTTGGAGACATCTTCCGCTTTTGATTTGCCTATTATTAAGGCACTTTATGAAAAAGGTAAAATAACCAAAAACACTTTTATCATCTGTAATGGCTACAAACGCCCACTTTATACAGAATATATCAATGAATTGCTGGAAGATGGCTTTAATTGTATGCCAATTTTGGATAATCTTAAAGAAATTACGGCTTACGAAAACAATTCTGCAGAAAAAATCAATGTAGGCATTCGTATTGCTGCTGATGAAGAGCCAAATTTTGCGTTTTATACTTCTCGTTTGGGAGTGCGTTATAGTGATATTGACATACTTTACAAAGAAAAAATTGCTAATAATGATAAATTTAGCCTAAAAATGCTTCATTTTTTCATCAATACTGGCATCAAAGATACTGCTTATTATTGGAGCGAACTAAGCAGATTTATGTATAAATATTGCGAACTTAAGAAGATTTGCCCAGATTTGGACACTGTGGATATTGGTGGTGGCTTTCCTATCCAAACTTCTTTGGCGTTTGAATATGATTATAAATATATGATTGAACAAATCATTGAAAACATACAATGGATTTGTCAAAAAAATCACGTTCCTGTACCTAATATTTTTACAGAATTTGGGTCTTATACAGTAGCGGAAAGTGGCGCAACTATCTATGCAGTCATTGACCAAAAACTCCAAAATGATAAAGAACTTTGGTATATGATAGATGGTTCATTTATTACACAACTACCAGATGTGTGGGGAATGAACCAAAAATACATTATGCTTGCTGTCAATAATTGGGATAATCCGTTTCATAAAGTAAATTTAGGCGGTCTGACTTGTGATAGTCAAGATTATTACAACTCTGAAGCACACACATCAGAAGTATTTTTGCCTATCCCTGAAAGTACAGAAACGCAATATATTGGCTTTTTTCATACAGGAGCTTATCAAGAGTCTTTAGGTGGTTATGGTGGCATACAACATTGCCTTGTTCCTGCACCTAAACATGTGATTATCAGCAGAGATAAGAAAGGAAAAGTAGTAACAGAACTTTTTGCACCAGAACAAGATAGTGAGTCTATGCTCAAACTTTTGGGCTATAAATAGAAAAAGGTACGAAATACGAGATACGAATATAAAATATTGATTATTAAGTTATTGTAAAAAATCCTTTCCAAGTGTTGGGAAGGATTTTTTGTAAGTTTTTTAGTGATTATAATAAAATAAATAGTCCAATCTTTGAAATAAAGAAAATATGCAACAAGAAATAATACTTTTACCTGCACTTAATGACCCAAATTTAAAGCTAACACTTGAAGGATTGCTTGATAATTGCCAATTATTTAGAGGTTGTACTGCTTTTTGGACAATAGACATAGATTTTTTTTCTTCAAAAAAACTTGCAGAAGCATTGAAAAAAGACAATTCATTTCTCTGTGCTGATATGCAGTTGCCTACAAGTATTACGAATATTCAGAAGTATTATGAATATGGTGCAACCGAAATCTATTTACATCAATATAAATTAAAAGATGGATATTTATTGCATAGTAAGATACTTGTTTTTGATAGTAAAAACGGAACAGATGCAGAAATTTGGATTGGTAGCCATAATTTAACTACTTTTGCTATTACTGGGCTTAATTTGGAAGCATCCGTTTCTATTAAATGCAAAAAAACTGATAAAATATACATAGATACTTGCGCTTATTTGGAGGAGATAAAAAATGATTTTTGCCTCAAATTTGACCCTCAACTTGTAAATATTTATCTTAAATTGCAAAATGAGGAAGATAAAAATGTAGGCGACATCACCCAAACAATAGAAATAGTAGGAGAAGATATGAATAACCTACAAAATGAGCAAATTATTCAACTTTTATCTGGGAGTAGTAGAGAATTTTCTAAATACAGAATGATAGGAACTGAAATTTATTTGCACGCCTACGACATAAAAACAAAACTTCAACATCTATATAAATGTAAAATTGAGCAGGCAGGGAAATTAGGAAAAGATAATAAACTAGAACTTAATTTTGTAGAAAAAAGACGTTTTGCAAAAATACAAACTGGTAATGGTATGCCGTATCCGTTGCTTTATCCACAAATACAAATCACTAATGAAATACTTGATAAATCTCAATATTTTGTTAATATTTCTATTGCTTATAAAGTCCACAACTATCTTGTTTGTTACAAACCAAGTGACGGAGAACTATCTTTTTGGCAAGCAAGTACCACAAATCCATACTACACAAGGCAAAATATAAAGAGTAATTACAAAATTTTAAAAGCTACTTTTGATGAAACTGTAGAAAAAAAGTTTGTTGATTTACCAAAAATGTGGCGTGAACTAGGAGAAAGGAATAATTCCCAATATAAACGTCATTTGCAAGAATTTAAAGAATATAATGCTATAGAAGAAGGACTAACAGAAATTGGACATCTTGATAAGAATTTCCTCTTTGATTATAAATATTGGTATGGTGATTTGTATCACAAGTTAAAGAAGACAATCCAATCTGAAGATAAGAAACCTCTTGCTTCTCTAAAACCAAGAATCATTATTATTATTGATGACAAAAGCAATAATAATCAGTAAAAAAATCCGTGTAATTAGTGTAATCCAATAAATCAGTGATGAAAAACTACCCTTCCTATATTACAGAAGAAAGCCTATTTTGGCTCATAGACAACGCCATACGTGAAGATGTGGGAGATGGCGACCATTCTTCTTTGTCGTCTGTGCCTGCGCAGGCACAAGAAAAAGCCCAACTTATCATCAAAGACAATGGCATTATTGCAGGTTTAGAACTTGCAGAAATCATTTTTAAGAGAATTGACAACAATTTTAAGGTAAATTTGTTGTTAGAAGATGGCGCAACAGTTAAAAAAGGTGATATTGGACTAACAGTAGAAGGTAGCGCACAATCTATTCTCAAAGCAGAACGCCTCGTACTTAACTGTATGCAACGTATGAGCGGTATTGCTACGCATACAGCGCACCTTACGCAAATGATAGCGCACACAAAAGCACGCCTTTTAGACACACGCAAGACAACCCCTAATTTTCGTATCTTAGAAAAATGGGCAGTAAGCATTGGAGGTGGCAAAAACCACCGTTTTGCGTTGTATGATATGATTATGCTCAAAGATAACCATATTGACTACGCTGGTGGCATCACAAAAGCAGTAGCAGGAGCGCAAAAGTACGCTAAAGATTATCTACAAAAAACAGGAAAAACCCTGCGTATTGAGGTAGAAACACGTAATTTGGCAGAAGTACAAGAAGCTATAAACGTGGGCGGAATAGATGTAATTATGTTAGATAATATGTCGTTGGAAATGATGCGAGAAGCTGTAAAAATGATTGGAAATATTGCCCAAACAGAAGCATCAGGTGGTATCACAGAGGCAACTATTGCTAATGTGGCAGAGTGTGGTGTTGATTTTATTTCTGTTGGTGCGCTTACTCACGCAGTTAAGAGTATGGATATTAGCCTAAAAGCAGTGAAAACAGCCCCCTAACCCCCAAAGGGGGAATTTAAAGACAAATAAAAATAAATTTCTAAACGGCACTGTTCCCCTTCGGGGCTAGGGGCTACAATTCAAAAAAATGGCTTTTCAATTAAATGCAGTAAAATCAGACGCAGATGCACAACAAGATGTAACTGATTTTGCAAAAAATAATGATTATGAGCTTTTTGTGGCTCGTGAGCGCACAATGATAGAAATGATTGAGCCATTTTGTCAAATGATGCTTAGACACAACACAAGTGATTTTCACGTATTTACAGAAGTTTTTATTAAAAATGATTACGCTATTCTTACCCAACAGTATTTTGGGGACGAACAGCCCAATTTTATTATTGATGTTGGTGCAAATATTGGCTGTGCTACACTTTATTTGCGTAGTTTTTTTTCTGATGCTAAATATATTGCCATAGAAGCATCTAAAAGCAATTTTGAAGCATTAGAACGCAATATTTCTCTCAACCGTTGCGAGAATGTGAAAGCTATAAATAAAGCGTTTTGGGTGAATAATGATATGTTGGAGTTAGGTAGCGACTTTCGTGATGGGCGTGAATGGGCATTTTCTACACGACCTTTACAAGAGCAATTAGAGAAAAATCAGCAAAATAATTCAGAAAAAAATACTACTATTGCAAATGATAAAGCATTAGTTCAGGGCATTACTTTGGCACAAATATTGACTGATAACCAAATTTCGGAGGTTGATATTCTCAAAATTGACATTGAAGGCGGAGAAAAATGGATTTTGGAAGACAAAGCAACTATGCAACTTATCAAAGAAAAAGTAAAAATATTGCTTATGGAAGTCCACGAAGATGTTATTCTGATGGAAACTGCCCAAAATATTATGAAAGAAAACGGCTTTAATTTTGTCGTGGAAGGTGCTATTATTTTTGCTAGAAATTCTATCAGCAGGATATAAAACCCTACACTACTGATTATCAATGCTTTATGATGATTAACAACAATTTATGTTATCTTAATAAACAACAATCAAAAACATCTTATAATTATGTCAAAAACATTACTTTTATTAACTTTTTTATTAGTATCTTTTAGTGCTTTTGCACAAAAAGATACACTAAAAACCACGCTCAGCGTGCCTGCAACGCCTGATAGCACTTGCGTATGTATGGAAAACCGCACAGGGAAACAAATTTTTGTGACGTATGCCTACCAAACCAATAATAGTATCAAAATAGACACCACAAAAGCAAGTAATTTTCATACTTACGGCTGGATAAAGATTGATATGTATGCAAAAAAATACCATTATGTGCCTACTATTTTGCCTAAGACAAAAGTCTTTTATCACGCCCACAATGCAAAAGATAGAACAGATAATTGGGGCGGAAATACATTTTTGATGGTTCACCCAAGCAAACCTTTTTGGCTTTACAACGCTGATAATGGCAATAATGCACTTTCTGTGAATAATCTTCTTACAATAAATGATTATGAAGATTTGGTAGCATATCCGTTTAGAGAAATGAAATATAACCCAAATCTGAAATGTTTTTTTGTGATTTTAAGATAAATATTAAATGACTGATTTTGAAAGAAAGTTATTAGTTTGGGCAAATAGTTTTACGCATTGTACCTACCTAAATCCCAATGATTTTGGAGATATTTATCCACAAAAACCATTTAAAAAATTACTTGCTGTTGGCGCAAAAAAAATAGTGAATTTTAGTGAAATTCCAGAAAATAATCTACCAAAAAACTCTTTTCAACAACTCAAAAAACATCACGACAATAACCAAAATTGGCTTTTTGGTTATTTTGCCTATGATTTGAAAAATGAATTAGAAAAATTAGAAAGTAATAATGTTGATGCTTTGGATTTTGCTGATATTTATTTTTATGAGCCAGAATATTTATTGATTTTTGATGAAAATAGTAATAAAAATACTGAATTTGAACTAATTACAGAAAAAAATATCACCAAAGAAAATCTTTTGAAAGAAATTGAAACCTATTATCAAGATTTTTATCAAGAAAATTATCAAGAAATTCAGCAAAAAAACTCACCAAAACCTTCCAATATCAACATTCAGGCACGCATAACGCAAGAAAAATATATCCAAACTATCCAAAAATTAAAGGCACATATTTTTAAAGGGGATATTTATGAAGTAAATTTTTGTATGGAATTTTTTGCAGAAAATGTGGCTTTAAATCCCTTAGAAGCATATTTTCTGCTCAATGAACTTTCTCCAATGCCTTTTTCTGCCTATCAGAAAATAAATGATAATTATGTCGTTTGTGCCTCACCAGAACGTTTTTTGAAGAAAATAGGCAATAAAATTATCTCACAGCCCATAAAAGGTACAGCAAAACGTGGAAATACGCCACAAGAAGATGAAATCATCAAACAAAACCTACTCAATAACCCAAAAGAACGCTCCGAAAATATTATGATTGTGGATTTGGTGCGCAACGACCTTGCACGTAGCGCAAAAGTGGGTACAGTTTGCGTGGACGAGCTTTTGGGGCTTTATACCTTCAAACAATTACACCAACTTATCTCTACAGTTTCTGCACAAGTCACTGATAATAAAGAATTTACAAAAATAATACAAAATGCTTTTCCTATGGGAAGTATGACAGGCGCACCCAAAATAAAAGCTATGCAAATCATTGAAAATGAAGAAGTTACTAGAAGAGGGTTGTATTCTGGTGCGCTTGGCTACATTATGCCTAGTGGTGATTTTGATTTTAATGTGATGATAAGGTCTATTTTGTATAATTCTCAAAATCAATACCTTAGCTTTCAGGTTGGGAGCGCAATAACCGCAGATGCAGACCCACAACAAGAATATGAAGAATGTTTGCTAAAATCTCAAGCAATTAGGAATGTACTTGCAAAACTTTAATTGTTATAAAACTTTGATTATTAAGCTCTTGCAAAAACCAAAAGGTAAAGTTATTTAGTTGCCGTAAAAGTTTCGTTGCAAATTTATATTAATTATTTTGGATAATATAAGATTTCTGGTCGTAGTGTCCCACTACGACCATTATGTATTTCAAGCGTCCCGCTTGTGTTTAATGATGTAAGAAATACAGGAGCGGGACGCTCAATACATTTTCCAGTCGTAGTGGGACCTATGACTAGGTTTTGGTAAGAAAAAAACAAAATAGGAAATTATTTACAATGTATTACTTACTTAATTGCCACAAATACACAGATGAATAGAAATTCTATTTATCTGTGTATTTGTGGCAATTAGATAAAGCTACTATGTTCTTTTATTCCAGCACAAGCCAATTAGCTGGCTAGCTTTTCTTTGAATTTGGTGATTTGTCGGCGCAAACTATCCACAGCATCATCTGTAGCTGCCTCAAAAGATTCTTTTTGCGACTTGGCAAATAACTTGCTGCCTGGTACGTTGAGTTTTACCTCAACAATTTTGTTATCTCGGTTACTTTCTCCTTTTTCTAGGCGCATAAATACCTCGCCATCAACAATATGGTCGTAGAAAGTTTCCAATTTATCCAATTTTTTCTGGATAAATTCTAGCAATTTGACATCAGCATCAAAATGAACGGACTGAATTTGCAGTTTCATAACACTAAAAATTTAAGTTAAACAATATTAAAATTTCAATTACGAATTGGCAATTACGAATTACGAATCATCAATTACGTTAAATTAACTAACTATTTTTCAATTTTAAATTATCAATTATGCTTAACTAAAACGTAATTTGTAATTGATAATTCGTAATTGTGTATTCTACGCTTTTGGGTGCGCTTGTTGGAAAGTTTCTTTGAGTTTTTCCAACGAATTATGTGTATATATTTGTGTAGCACTAAGACTACTGTGTCCCAAAATCTCTTTAATGGCATTCAAATCTGCTCCTTTATTGAGCAAATGTGTGGCAAAAGTATGTCGCAAAACGTGCGGACTGCGTTTGTCGTTTGTCGTTATCATATCCAAATACTTACGGACAATTCTATAAATCAGCATTGGATATGCTGGTTCACCTTTATCAGTAACAATCAGAGAATTGTGTAACGTAATATTTTGGAAACTTGTTGCTGTTTTTTTCTCTTGATATTCCGCAATTAGCAGGCTTAAAGAACGTGTAACAGGAATTATTCTTTGTTTATTTCCTTTACCTAAAACTGTGATTTGTGTACTAACAAAATCAATATTTTTATCTTTAAGTCCCAAAAGTTCTACCTCACGCATACCTGTACCATATAAAAGTTCCATCACCAAACGGTCACGAGTTCCTTCAAAATCATCAGTAAAAACAAAATTATCAAAAAGTTGCAAAAGATTGCTTTCTTCAATGAATTGAGGCGTTTTTTTAGCGACTTTCAGCGGTTTGATGCGTCCAGTAGGGATATTTTGAAGATGCCCTTTTACGAGTAAAAATTTATAAAAAGATTTGAGTGTTGCTATTTTGCGGTTGATAGAAATAGGCAAAATTTTAGCTTCTGATAGGCTCACAATCCACGAACGAATAGTATTGTGGTCAGCTTCTAGTAAGGTTTCTAGTTGAAAATTCTCTTTGATATGCGCCAAAAACTGCTCCAAATCATTACGATAGGAAGTAATAGTATGTGGACTATGCCTTTTTTCAAAGGCGACATATTGCAAAAAGTTTTCTACCATTTTTTTAATTAGGAATTGTGAATTAGAAATTGTAAATGAATACAACAGAATGATATTTTCTAGTCCTCAACCAACAATGTAGTAACAATTTTTTAACAAACAAAAAAAAACAACAATATTTTGAAAATATTTCAAAATATTGTTGTTTTTAAAGTTTGTTTTATGTTTTTTGAAAATATTTTTTGAGTAAAATTGTATTTTATTCAAAATTTATAATTCAAAATTCACAATTATTAAGCTACTTCTGTAATTTGCAAATGTTGCTTATAAGCAGCTCTAAGCACTGTACGACGACGAGAAATAGATTTTTTCTCAAAAGAAGTACGGGCACGAAGTTGTTTAAGAACGCCTGTTTTTTCAAACTTTTTCTTAAATCTTTTAAGAGCTTTGTCTATTGGCTCATTGTCTTTGATGCTGATGATAATCATAAAATTAGAATTTATTAGAATTTTTTTATTGAATTTCTTTGTATTGTACTTTATATTTTCTCAAACCTATTCTAAATAGAATTTGGACTGCAAATATACGAGTTTTTTTTATATTCTCAAATTATTTTAGATTTTTATTTTTTGATAAGGAATATTAAGGCAAAAATTGTAGAATTTCACTACTTTGCTTATTTTGTTGCAATATAAAAGAAATCTAAACAGTTTTCTACTTCATTCCCTAATAAATAATCTTTATCTGTTATTTCAGCGGCAATACCACTTGCTTGTGCTAGTTTTTTGCGGTTAAAACGGTTCAAAATATCATAAGGAATAGCCAAAATTTGTCTTGGAAGATGTTTTTCCAAATTAAAAATATCTAGTTTTTTGTATTTAGCAACCGCCTTGCGGTTTTGTTCGTGATAAGTCATCACTTGTTCACTTCCAGAAATACCTTTGGTTTCTACACTTTCAAAACTTTCCAAAACAAGGTTTTTGAGTTCTGTGGCAGTATATTCTCGTGTATGCCAAGGATTACGAGTAAGCGAAAGTTTGATATTGGGGGTTGTAATAATGGCTTTCCCACCTTTTTTGAGAACTCTATGTATTTCTTTCAAAAAAAGTTTATCATCTTCAATATGCTCAATTACTTGGAAAGTAACCACAAAATCAAAGAAATTATCAGGCAAATTAGTCAGAGGAGGAATATTTTGACTAATAAATTTTCCTTTTGGGAATTTGCTAGTCAAATCCGTAATAAGTGCCTCATTTTTGTCAATAGCGGTATATTGTGCTGATTTCTCTAATAAAATAGACAACCCACGTCCCACACCACAACCAATTTCTAACAAATTTCCGCCCACAAACTCCCCTGCGTGTACATAGGCACTAAAAAGCCTTTGATGAATAGGATTATCAGATAAAATTTCGCTAGAAGTGATTTCAGTTGTACTAAACATTTTTGAGTTGTGAATTTTGAGTTGTGAGTTGTGAGTTAAATACATTGTACTTTGTATTTTAGCTCATCATTATTTAACGCCTGTAATTTGCTTTACAGTTTCATAAGTGTTGCTTTTTACCATAAAAATTTTGCGTTCTTTCCAAGAAACCGCTAATTTTTTCTTTTTTAGTGCTTTTGCTTGTCCTAAAATAGCTTTTTCACCTTCAAAACTCTCCAAAACAACAAATTTTTGCTTTGCAGCACCAACTTCTAGCACCAAATAAGTATAATTTTTTGTTTCCATTTTAGCAAAAACACCTTCTGTTGTTTGTATTGGGTCTGTTATTTGTTTCGTAACGCTTGAATTTGGGCTACTTTTGCTTGCTACTTCCACAAATGCAGGGCAATCTTTCATTAGTTTTAGGGCAACATCTTGTCCCATTTTTTCAGAGGCTTTTGGGTCACCACTCATCATATCTGGGTATTTTTCCATCATATCAGCCATATTCATCATAAAGCCTTCAGTCATACAAGTATTGAGCAAGTCGTCACTATTTTTGTCTGTTTTATTTTTATTCAGACAATCACAAACAGCTTTTGTAACCTTGTCAAGGGCATCAATTTTTACCTCTGTTTTTGTGTCAGTTTTTGGTTCTACTTTTGTTTGTGCTTGCGTATTATAGCCTAAAAAGCACAAAAAAAGGATTAAAATATTTTTTTTCATTTGATTTTTATGTAAAATAATTTCGCAAATATAAGGTTTTTTTTAATATTTTTTGTAATTGTTTAAGTAGGTTTTACATTCGTATTTTGTACCTCTTATTTCGGACTTTTTGCCTATGAATGACTAATTTCGTAAGCCATTTTCAAAAAGATAACCATTACAAGTGAGGCAAATACTATTCTAATAACTTTGGGAGATGTTTTTTGTGCTGCTTTTACGCCCCATTGTGTAGAGAAAACCGCACCCAAAACAATAGGTAATATCAAACGAATATCCACATAACCTATTTGAAAGATATTTTTAGAAGGAATATCACTAAAAAAAAGATACATCATACAAATTGGAAACGACAAAAGTGGTATCACGCCACTAGAAATAGCACTTGCTTTTTTGATAGGGATTTTGAGAATATCTGTAAACATAGGAATCATCAAAATACCACCTCCAAGCCCAGAAAGTGCGGTTATCATACCTACAAACGCACCAGTAATAAGAAAAGAACTGTCTTTAATTTCGTTTTTTGGTGAGTTATTTTGTGTTTTTTCTGTTGCAATATCTGTTAAACCAAGTTGTAATGTTTGCTTATTTTCTTTATTGATATCAGATAACAACTTAATAATAAAAGGAATAAGCATACAAATAAATACATAATTAAAAGTTTCTTTTGAATACCAATTACCAGTTTTTATCAAATAACTCATTGATAAAGAAGTGATTATGCCCAAAAAAGCAGTGAGTAAAATTTCTTTTGGAAAATAATTACCCATTTTATATTGCCTAAAACTTACCAAAGAACCTGTACAAACCGTAATACACAAGGAGTTAGCAATAATTATTTTTACAAGAAGTTCTTTATCTGTATTTAGTCCCATTTGTTGTAGTACAAAATCAAGGACAGGAATAAAAATCATATTTCCACCCACGCCTGTAAGCCCTGCCAAAAAACCTCCCAAAATTCCAGTCAGAAAAAGCAAAATAATTAGTTCTATTGGCATAAAAAAATAATGATGAAAGGTTGTTGTTTCATTGTAGCGCAAATATAAGCAATTTTTTGTGGTATTTTTAGTTGCAGGTGTGGTTATAGTTTTTATTGGAGAAATATTTGATATTAAAAAAATAGGTTATCAATCAAAAAATAAATGTACTTTTGTATCAAATTCAACTGAAAATTTAACCTAAATCCTTATAAATAATGACAACAGTAACACTTATTCCTGGTGATGGCATTGGCGTAGAAATTGTAGAATCTGTAAAACAAATCTTTACTGCCGCACAAGCCCCTATTGTTTGGGAAGTAGAACTTGCAGGAAAATCTGCCTTAGAAAGCAAAGGAGAGCTTATTCCTGAGTCTTTGGTAGCTTCTATCAAACGTAATAAAATTGCCCTCAAAGGTCCTGTGGAAACACCTGTTGGTGGTGGTTTCAAAAGCATCAACGTAACATTACGTCAGATGTTTGATTTGTACCAAAATGTACGCCCTTGTATCACTACGGCAGGTGTTCCTACTCGTTTTACAGGTGTTGATTTGGTACTTTTTAGAGAAAATACAGAGGGAATGTACTCAGGGCTTAGTTATTATGATGAACGTCTTAAAATTGTAGATTCAATTAGTCGCATTTCAGAGCAAGGTTGCCACCGTATTGTGCTTTCTGCGTTTGAATATGCCCGCAAACATGGCAGAAAAAATGTTACGGTTGTGCATAAAGCTAATATTTTGAAGCGTTCTGGTGCTATGATGCTAGATGCTGCAAAAGAAATAGCCAAGGATTTTCCTGAAATTACTTGGAACGACAAAATCATTGATAATATGTGTATGCAGCTTGTGGTACGTCCAGAGCAGTTTGATGTGATTGTAACGTCCAATCTTTTTGGTGATATTTTGTCAGATTTGTGTGCTGGGCTTGTAGGTGGTTTGGGTGTCGTTTCTGGTGCAAATATTGGTGATGGCGTAGCTATTTTTGAGGCAGTTCACGGTACTGCACCTGATATAGCAGGCAAAGGAATTGCTAATCCAACTGCAATTTTGCGTAGTGCTATTTTGATGTTAGAATATATGGGAGAAAAAGAACTTGCAAAGAAAATCTATAAAGCGGTTGATAATACGCTAGATACGAAAGAAGAACGCACAGGAGATTTGGGTGGAACTGCTAATACAGCAACTTTTACACAAAACGTAATTAAGAATTTTAATAGCTTGTAGTTTACACTGTTAGGTGCAAAACAAAGCATAAAAAAATACGGCAAATGCCGTATTTTTTTATGCTTTGTTATTTCAAGATACGAAGTCGTTTTATAGTATACTGCAAACGGGAAGGATTTTGGAAAAACAAATTTTGTATTAGTTCCAGCGGAACGGCACTAGCAAGAGCTAGTTTTATAGAAATAGAGTTGTATTTGTATTTCGCTCCAGCGGAGCGAGATATTTATAAAACTAGCTCTTGCTAGTACCGCTCCGCTGGAGCTGAATACATTTTCTACCTATTTGCTATAAATATGCCAGTCCGCTGGACTTTAATACATTTTCCGAAATTCAAGCCGTTCACAGTATATATTCACAAATAAGAATAATACAAATTTGCTAAAAAAATATAATCAACTAATTATCAATACATTGTATTCATTCACAATTCACAATTTAAAATTTACAATTTAAAACTTATGCTTAAAAAAATTATTTTAACGCTCTTATTTTGTCCTATCTTTGCTTTTGCACAACAAAAAGATGAGGAAATTATCAGAAAAATATATGATGATGCGCTCACCAGTCGTGCCTCTTATCAATGGTTAGAATACCTTTCTAATACCATTGGAAGTCGCCTTAGTGGTACGCCAGCAGCAGAAAAAGCCGTTATTTTTACTAAAAAAATGTTGGATTCTTTGGGACTTGATAGAGTTTTCTTGCAAGAGGTGATGGTGCCACATTGGGTACGTGGCAAAAAAGAAAATGCAAAAATGCTTATTGGCAAAGAAAAAACAGTAATGAATGTTTGTGCTTTGGGTAATTCTGTAGCGACAGGCGCAAAAGGAGTACGTGCAGAAGTCATTGAAATACAATCTTTTGAAGAAATGGCACTTATTCCAAAGGAAAAATTAAACGGAAAAATAGTTTTTTATAATGTCGCAATGGACGACAAACACGTAAGCACTTTTACGGCTTATGGTTTGAGTGGTAAATATAGGCGCAAAGGTGCAGCAGAAGCCATTAAATATGGTGCAGTTGGCGTTATTGTGCGTTCTCTTACTACTGCACTAGATGATTATCCACATACAGGTTCTATTTTGTATGATGAAGGCTCAAAAGCTTTGCCTGCAGTAGCTATTTCCACTATTGGTGCAAATTTGCTTAGTAAAAAACTCAAAGAAAGTGAAAAAACAGGTAAAAAAGTAGAATTTTATTTTGAAACTTTTTGTGAAATGTTGCCTGATGTACTTTCTCACAATGTTATTGGAGAGATAAAAGGCTCTGAAAAACCAGAAGAAATTATTTTGGTAGGCGGACACTTAGACTCTTGGGATTTGGGTGATGGCTCGCATGATGACGGTGCAGGCGTGGTGCAATCTATGGAGGTTTTGCGTTTGTTTAAGAAAAATAATATTAAACCAAAACGTACTATCAGGGCGGTTTTGTTTATGAATGAAGAAAATGGTTTGCGTGGTGGAAATAAATATGCAGAACTTGCTAAAAAGCTCAATGAAAAGCATTTAGTTGCCATAGAATCAGATGCAGGCGGTTTTACGCCACGAGGTTTTGATATTGATGCAGATGACGACAAAATAGAGAAAATCAAAAAATATCAGCCTCTACTTGCTCAATATGGCATAGAACAAATAAAAAAAGGTGGAAGTGGTGCAGATATTGCGCCTTTGAAACCGCAAAATGTTATTTTGATAGGTTTTAGACCAGATTCACAGCGTTATTTTGATTATCATCATACCTCAACAGATACTTTTGACAAAGTAAATATTAGAGAATTGGCACTTGGTTCTGCAGGAATAGCCTCGTTGGTATTTTTGTTGGATAAATATCTTTAATAATTAGGAATTAGAAATTAGGAATTTTTAATGAATACAAAAAATATTACTGATTATTTGTGAAGATATAAACAACGACTAGGAAACAACAAGTAAATTAAAAAAATTATGATAAAAATAAAATTAAATATATAGTTGGTAAAAGCGTATAAAATCATATAAGAAAGTATTTTATTTATAGATTATTTTTAGTATCTTTGTCTTGTGGAAAAAGTGTATATAAAATCTGTTAAAATGAAGCTCCGTAAGTTGGATAAATCCCAATTTAAGGAACTAAAAACGCAGTGTTTTTATGCAAAAAATCTTTATAATCAGGCTCTTTATTGTATCAAAAAGCACTATAAAGAACACCAAACTTTTTTATCTTATGGAGAATTAGACAAGTTAATGAAAACTGTTTTAAACCTTGAAAATCAGTATAATTATAGGCTTATTTGGAAAGCGGGCGTAGCCCAACAACTACTTAGAAATCTTTGTACCAACTTTCAAAGTTTCTTTAAATCTTTGAAAGATTATGCCAAAAATCCACAAAAATACAAAGGAAAACCACGTATTCCCAAATTTATTAAGGAAAAATATTGTTATTTAACATTTGATAATCAGCGTTTTATAATAAAAGATAATCAAGTTTTCTTAAAAAAAAGTTTTTCTATTGATTTACCTAAAAAATTATTAAACCACAAAATCAATCAAATTGAAATTTATTGTCGTTATGGTCATTTGGAAGCCATTTTTTCTTACGAAAGTAAAGAAATTTACGAAAAAATTATAAGCAATGATAATAAAATGGCTATTGATTTGGGTTTGAATAATTTGGCTACTTGCGTGAGTAATGGTATTATAAAACCCTTCCTACTTAATGGAAAGCCATTAAAATCTATTAATCAACATTACAATAAAAGAACATCTAAAATAAAGTCTGTTCTTAAAAAACGTAACGACAAAAATCATAGCAAAAAACTAGAAGTTATTACTCGCAAACGTGAGCGACAAATAAATGATTATTTACATAAAGCAAGTGCTAAAATCACTAAACAATGTGTTGATAATCAAATAAGTACAGTTATTATTGGGAATGTTCAAAATAGTAATAATAAAATAAATTTAGGAAAGAGGAATAATCAAAATTTTGTTAATCTTTCTCTTGGTCAATTTATACAAAAGATAAAGTATAAATTAGAAAAGCACGACATTAAAGTCATTACAAGAGAAGAGAGTTACACATCAAAAGCTAGTTTCATTGATAATGATGCTATGCCAAAGATGTATTTGAGTAAAACCAACCATAGTTTTAGTGGTACACGTGTCAAACGTGGGCTTTATAAGACGTATAAAGGTGTTTTTATCAATGCAGATGTAAATGGTGCTTATAATATTCTTAGAAAAGAAACCCCTCAGTTTTCTTATGAAAATTTATGCTTAGAAATTAGCACAAAACACAAAGAAAAGGAAGGAGTAGTGGGCTGGTTGCACCCTTATAAACTCGCTGTATAAAATCATAGCGTTTTGCTAAAAAAAGTCTAGAACTTTTATATGAACTTATACAGTCTTTTATAGAATTGCGACCTAGAAAGTTCTCCGCAGGAGATGACGGTTCAATTCCGTCCCTGACCTCAAAAGCTATTGTATTGATTATCAATAGGTTGGGTAGCTTAATTGGTTAAAGTGTCTGCGTATTCAGCTTAAACCTTTCTAAAAGATGTGCCACATAAAACCCCTCCTGCCGAAGGATATTGAATTGGGAGGGGTACTTTTGCGGAGATAGCAAATTGGTAAAGCGGTTTTTTAGTCTGCTCCGACAACAGATTTTAAAATGACAAACACAGAGTACGTTTTTTTGGTGGTTCAAGCCCATCTCTCCGCACTAAAATAAAATTCATTTTAGCCCATAAATCCTCAAAGGGGACGTTAAATACATTTGTCATTTTCGTAAAAGTGTACTTGTATTACCTTATTTTGAAGTTGGAAACGGTTTTTCTGTAAATTCTATAAAACAAACCAAAAAATATATGAATATTTCCCTTATTGGCTACGGAAAAATGGGTAAAACCATTGAACAAATTGCACTAGAACGCAAGCACAACATTATCTCACGCATAGACTTAGACACACCTATAAGCACTATCACGGCTGACAATACGCAAGTTGCCATAGAGTTTTCGCAACCTGAAGCAGCTTTTAATAACATCAAATATTGCTTAGAAAATGGCATTCCTATTGTTTGTGGTACGACTGGCTGGCTAGCTAGACAAGCAGAAGTTCACGAGATTTGCAAACACAATAAAGGCACTTTTTTTTACTCTTCTAATTATAGTTTGGGTGTGAATATTTTCTTTCATATAAATAAAATATTAGCTAAAATAATGGCAAAATATAATGTTTATGATGTCAATATAGAAGAAATTCATCACACAGAAAAAAAAGATGCACCAAGCGGAACTGCTATCACGCTTGCACAAGGCATATTACATCATCAAACCCAAAAAGAAAATTGGGTAAATCAGCCTACTAAAAATCCTCACGACTTAGAAATTATTTCTAAACGTGAACCAGACGTAGCAGGAACGCATATTATTAGCTATAATTCTGAGGAAGATTTAATCCAAATAACACATCAGGCACATAGCAGAAAAGGCTTTGCGCTAGGGGCAGTGCTTGCCGCAGAATTTGTCAAAGACAAAAAAGGTATGTTAGGTATGGAAGATTTGCTTGATTTGGAGTAAAAACAGCCCCCAGCCCCAAAGGGGAGTAATACAAGTATATTATTACGAAAATAATAGTTGTATAAAAGTTATGTTGTAGCAAAAAGAAAAAAATACATTTTCTTTTTTTTGATGTGAATATATCTAAACTATTCTTATATTTGGAATTAAAATAAGTAATTGTGCCGTTTTAGGTAGCTATTGATAGCTAATTGTTATTATTTTTATGAAAGTGAGTGTTTAATGCCTTAATTATAAGCATTTTATATTCATTTACCTAATATATAATTCACAATTCACAATTTACAATTCACAATTTAAGACTCACAACTAAATATGAATTTTGGATTTACTATTCGTAACAAAATCCTTATAGGGTTCTTCTCTTTGGTACTTGCTTTTGCGGGATATGGTGCTTATAGCATTTATACGCTTAATCAAAATACAAAAAATATTCAACTTGCCAAAGAAAATATTGACCCTTCGTTAGATGCTATCAAAGATTTTAAACTTTTGCTTTCAAATTCTTTGCAAGGAACGTATATCTGGGTCTTTTCTCCGCCACCAACGTCTAATGTTATCAAAGATGAAAACAGACAAGCATTACAAGATATTCATAACATACATTATGCACAGTTGCAGGCACGCCTAGAACCGCTTGTGCGTTCGTGGTCTGATACGCTACAAAAAACTCGTATGGACTCTATTAGTAGAGATTTTGAGCAAATCTTAAAATCTCAAAAGGAGATAATGAACACGCTCAAACAGTTTGAAGACTATGATAATAGTGATAAAAAACTAGGAGCAGAAACTATTATTGAAACAAATATTGCCAAACAATCAACTGTCCTCAATAGAAAACTTGTTGATATTGAAACCAAAAAACGGATAGAAAAAGAAGCCTCACAAAAAAGATTATTGGATACTTTTGAGAGATTACAGCTACAAACTGCCCTTCTTATTGTATTTCTTGTTGTCGTGGGAGTAATAATAGCCCTTATTATTGCTGCAAATATTGTAAAACCTATTGCATATATCAATAGTGTTATTTCGCAACTTGGCAAAGGAGAACTTCCAGAAGACAAGAAAACACGTTTTAGAAAAGATGAAATTGGGCAAATTGCAGGTTCTGTGGATAAACTTATTGCGGGTCTGCGTTCTACTTCGTTTTTTGCAGAAAATATTGGTAAAGGACAATATCAAGCTGATTACAAGCCACTTTCTTCAAGTGATGTATTAGGAAATGCCCTAATGGACATGAGAGACAACCTTGCAAAAGTAGCAGAAGAAGATAGAAGACGTAACTGGGCAACCAACGGATTGGCACTTTTTGCAGAAACTTTGCGTAAAAATAATAATGAAATTGCACAGCTTTCTGATATTGTACTCTCCAAATTAGTAGAATATGTAGAGGCTAATCAAGGCGGGCTTTTTATTGTGGTGGAAGAAGAGGAAGAAGATGGTAAGAAAAAAGAGCCTTATATGCGCTTAGAAGCCTGTTATGCTTGGAATAAAAAGAAATATTTGGAGCAAAAAGTATATTTAGGTGATGGACTGACTGGGCAAGCGTGGCAAGAAAAAGCAACTATTTACCTCACAGAAGTACCAAACGACTACGTAATGATTACCTCTGGGCTTGGGCAAGCTAATCCTAGTTGCATATTGATTGTGCCTTTGAAGGTAAATGAACAAGTTTTTGGTGTAGTAGAACTAGCGTCTTTCACAGCTTTTGAGCCTTTTGAAATAGAATTTGTAGAAAAAATTGCAGAATCCATTGGTTCTGCAATTGCTACCGCAAAAAGTAACGAACGTACACAAAAACTCTTGGAAGATTCTAAAGCACTTGCAGAACAATCAGCGGCACAAGAAGAGGAGATGCTCCAAAATTTTGAGCAAATGCAAGAGGCACAGGAAGAAAAAGAGCGTTTGCAAGCTATTGCAGCACAAAAAGAAGGCGTTTTTGATGCAAATACATCTATTTTATATGCTGATAACAAGTTTTTTATCTCGTCTGGCAATAATACTTCTTATGAACTTTTACGCTATTCACAAGAGGAAATGAAGGGGCTTTCTGTAAGTCGCTTGTTTTATTCTGAAGCTAAATTTGAAGAAATGCGTATCAACTTATCACGTGGCGGATATTGGAACAGTATTGTTACCATACGCAACAAAATGGGTGATGAAATTCTTGTCAAACTTTCTGCTGGAACAGTACAAGGAGAGGAAAATACACGTTATATGATTGTGCTTGATGATATAAATGAAGTGAAATTATTACACGAATAAATAGGAACTGGAAAGTTTGAGATATGAATAAAACAAAAGCTCCTGTTGTCTAAAACGCAACAGGAGCTTTTATGATTTCTATAAATTTGAAAAAATTATTTGTTGGTGTAAAAGTTCCGTTGCAAATTATTTAGTAAAAACTTGCAGTAACCAAAGTAATTGCTAATGAGCCATTTGAAGACCACGACATACCATTATATTTTTGCCTTTTTGCGACTAAAATATCATTTTGTTTTTCG
>JANYGM010000390.1 GCA_025362415.1 bacterium | reverse complement strand
CGCTCCAGCGGAGCGCAATATTTATAAAACTAGCCCTTGCTAGTGCCGCTCCGCTGGAGCGAAATACATTTTTTACTTATTTTCTATAAATATGCCAGTCCGCTGGACTGTAATACAAACTAACAATGTCGTTATCTAAGTATAAAATACAAAATAAAAAACCTTCATAAAGCTATTAGACTTATGAAGGTTTTTTTAGTGTTAAGTGAGATACTACAACTAATTTCTGCTATAAGAAAAGTATATAATAAATTGATTATCAATGTTTTACATTCGTACCTCGTACCTCATATTTCGTACCTAATTAAGTCTTATTCTTGGGTCAATGACAGCATAGAGCAAGTCTGCAATTAAATTGATAATCACAAAAACACTCGCTACAACCAGCGTAGCTCCCATAATAATAGGTAAATCTCGTCTGTCAAGTGCTTGTATGGTTTCAAAACCTAAGCCTTTGTAATCAAAAATAGTTTCTATAAAAAATGCGCCTGCCAAAAGTGATGCCAACCAATTGGAAATAGTGCTTACAACAGGATTTAAGGCATTTTTTAGGGCGTGTTTTACAATTACTTTATAATTTGACAGTCCTTTTGCACGTGCAGTACGAATATAATCTTGCGACAAAACCTCTAACATAGAACTTCTTGTAAGTTGTACAATGATAGCCAAAGGGCGTATTCCTAGTGTAAGTGCAGGCAAAATTAGGTTTTTGAGGTGCAAAATTTTGTTTCCACTAATAGGGTCAATTTCCCAAAGTGTACCAATGCCATTCAGCCCAATATAAGGTCCTATCATATAGCCAAAAATGAGCGAAATAATGCTTGCAGCCACAAAAGATGGCGTAGAAATCCCAAAAACAGACACTACAGAAATAAATCCGTCCCAAAAAGTATTTTGTTTGAGTGCGGCAAAAATCCCCAAAGTAATGCCCACCACAGTTGCAAAAAACATAGCTGCAAGTGCCAAAATAATAGTGAGGCTTACACGTTGCGACACAATATCACTTACTTTTTGGTTGGTCTGAAAAGAACGCCCCAAATAAGGGTATTTCAACACAAAAACGCTTTCTCCTAACGGAATAAGTCTAGCAAAACCATATTTTTCCTTTTCTTTTGGTGTGTCTGGGTGAACAGAAACAGGCGACAAATCACGCATATACATATACAACTGTGTATGCAAAGGCTGGTCAAGTCCCAAATCTTTGCGTATGGCATCTCTAATGGTTTTGTCGGCTTGTTGGTCTACCATCATAGAAACTGGGTCACCTGGTACAGTAAAAAATAGCAAAAAAACCACCATTACCACTCCCAAAATAACCAAAAAACCATAGCCTAATCTTTGTAAAATAAATTTTATCATAATGTCTTTTTTTAGTGTGTAGTGTGTAGTGAAATAGTGTGTAGTATAAAAGTCGTAGTACAATGTATTTCACTACTCACTACTCACTATTTCACTACACACTACAAAGGTATATTTCCGTGTTTTTTACGTGGTGCAACTACTACTTTATTTTCAAGCATTTTGAAGGCTCTAATAAGTTTCTGACGAGTTTCATTTGGCATAATTACCTCATCAATATAGCCTCTGTAAGCAGCACGATAGGGATTTGCAAATTTCCTATCGTATTCTTCCACTTTTTCGTTTAGTTTTTCTGTTGGATTTTCTGCGCTAGAAATTTCTGCTTTAAAAATGATTTCTGCTGCGCCTTTTGCGCCCATAACAGCAATTTCTGCGGTAGGCCAAGCGTAATTCATATCTGCGCCAATATGTTTGGAGTTCATTACATCATACGCACCACCATAAGCCTTGCGTGTGATGACCGTAATACGTGGCACAGTTGCTTCACAAAACGCATACAAAAGTTTTGCACCATTCGTAATAATTCCGTGCCATTCTTGGTCTGTTCCTGGCAAAAAGCCTGGTACATCTTCCAAAACTAGCAAAGGAATATTAAAACTATCACAAAAACGTACAAAACGGGCTGCTTTTGTACTAGAATTGATATCTAAAACACCTGCCAAAACCGCAGGCTGATTGCCCACAATACCAATACTACGACCTGCCAAACGTGCAAAACCAACAACAATATTTTCAGCGAAATTTTTATGCACTTCAAAAAAACTATCTTTGTCCACCACCGTTTCTATCACCTCACGCATATCATAAGGCTGATTAGGATTTTCTGGAATGATGCTATCCAAACTAGGTAAACTTTCACCTGCACCAGTTTTTTCTTCATAATCTTCCATTGGAGCATTATCTTCACAATTTTGAGGAAGATAAGACAAAAGTTTTTTAAGATTATTGATACATTCTATTTCATTGGCGCAAGAAAAATGTGTAACGCCTGATTTGGTGCTATGTGTACTTGCACCACCAAGTTCTTCAGAAGTAACATCTTCGTGAGTAACAGTTTTTACCACATTAGGACCTGTAACAAACATATAAGAGGTATTTTCAACCATCATAATAAAATCCGTAATGGCAGGGGAATAAACCGCTCCACCAGCACAAGGACCCATAATGGCAGAAATTTGTGGGATAACGCCAGATGCTTGTGTATTTTTGTAGAAAATATCTGCATAACCTGCCAAAGAAACTACACCTTCTTGTATGCGTGCGCCCCCAGAGTCGTTTAAACCAATAATTGGTGCGCCATTTTTCATAGCCAAATCCATTATCTTACAGATTTTTTCTGCATAAGCCTCTGATAATGAACCTCCAAATACTGTAAAATCCTGTGAAAAGACATAAATAAGTCTTCCGTTGATAGTTCCGTAGCCTGTTACTACACCATCACCCAAAAAATGTTGCTTATCCATACCAAAATCACGTGTGCGGTGCATCACAAACTTACCAATTTCTTCAAATGAACCTTCATCAAGCAAAAAATCTATTCGCTCACGAGCTGAGAGTTTTCCTTTTTTATGTTGTGCATCTATTCTATCTTGTCCACCACCAAGCAATGCTTCTGCATTTTTGGTTGCTAAAACGGTATATTTTTCTTTGCTGTTTGGCATTTAATATAATAATTATAAATTTGTTTTTATTGATTTCTTATTGATTTTTTGAGGATAATTTCAGGGAATTCAAAATTATTTCCAAAAATAAAAAAATATATGGAAAAACTAGCTAAAAATGAAAAATAAATTATAATCTGACCTTAATTTTTAAGGTGCAGACTATAATTTATTTTTTATATTCATTCAAAATTTCTAATTTGAAATTCCTAATTCAAGAGATATTTAGCTAAATTTTCTTTAAAATCTTCTCTTTGATTTTCCTTGATTTTGATAAATTCTATGTAATATTTTTGGTCATTTTGCATCAAAATAATAGTTTTTTCCTCTTTGATGATGATTTCTTTTATTAGATTTTTCCTTGCAACAATGGTACTAAAAACAGACGCAGTTATCCGTATTGATTCATTTTGTAGCAATACATAAGGCGCAGTAAGCACCCAAAATACTACCAAAACTGCCAAAATATTGATAATAATAATTGTTTTTTGTTGTACCAAAGGTTGCACAAAAAGTGCTATATTCACAAACACAAGCACAATCACAAGCGTTACGAGCATCACAATAGGCGTTTTTCGTGCAAAAGAAATACTAAATTGGGGAGTTATTGTTGCCACAGATATACAAATAAATACAAGATGAATACAGATTATAAGATAACTTGTTCATACACAAGTCTTAACGCCGTAAAATTAGCAAGTAATGCCATTTTATTTTTTAATAAGGCAAATTAAAATGAATAATTGTTAAAACTTTTAAATTGCTGATTATCAACAAAATAAGTCTTATTACTTATGCAAAAAATTATTAAAATTTATCTCACGTAAGAATAGTTTTTCCATTAGTAACATCTTGTCCAAGCCCAAGTCTGCTACTATTTTAAAACTAATCTTTTACAAGGTAGCAAATCTTTTTCAAAGCAGCAAAAATAATTTAGGAATATACACTTCGGAAAGTGGTTTTGGGATAAAGTAAGATTTTAGTGTATATGGTAAGTAGGAGAATTCTCAACAAAAATTGCGCCTGTTTCCCCTAAATCCCCGAAGGGACTTTAATACAAAAACCCCAAAACCACTTTCGTATGTGTATAAATGCAAAATATGAGTGTAAACCGTTGATTTTTTATTAATGATTGATGTTACGCAAGAAATAATTTTGTGAAATGTATTGGTTGTAGAGACGTTGCTTGCAACGTCTGAACGACAAATAATACAGTAGCGAATAAAAACATAATTATTAAATTGGAATAAATACAATGTTCTATGCTAAGACGTTGCAAGCAACGTCTCTACAAATATCTGCGTAACATCAGTTAATGATACTATTTTTTGGTTATGTAGAAATTCTTGATATTTAAAATATTGATAATCAATAAATTGTAATTATATCAAAATAGGCAATTGTACACTTTTTAGGCACTTTTTGAATGATTTTTCTAAAGACCACAAAAAACATTACTATCAGAAATTAAATTTTTGGAACTTCTCTACTGACCTTTTTCGTAATATTTTATTCGTAGCTAATTTTTTGCTTTGTTACGTTTCTTTTGCTAATTTGCGAGTAATTTTATAAAGGTTTTTTAACTTTTGAGTAAGCTAGGCTTAAGATGTAAAAGATAAACAATTAAAAACATTTGCTTGTTAAATATAGGACTTACGCAAAACCTATTAAAAACCACCCCTAACCCCTCCTAAAAAGGAGGGGGACAAACTCCCCTCCTTCCTAAGGAGGGGCTGGGGGTGGTTATAGAACTTTTTTGCGTAAGTCCTAAAATAAACAAAAAACAAAGAAATCAACAAAATGAAGAAAAATATTCTGTTTTTTATTTTTTTATTTTTGATATATTTTGAAATAAAAGCTCAAAATATACCCAAAGATTCTATAAAAACAATCAATGCAGCGCAAATTTTACAAATTGTACGACAATATCACCCCATTTCAAAGCAAGCATATATCAATATACAAAAAGCAAAAGCAGATATAACAACTTCTCGTGCAGGTTTTGACCCCGTTTTGAGCCTACAAGCAGGGCGCAAGATTTTTGGTGGAACAGATTATTACGAGTATGTAATGCCAGAAGTAAGGCTACCTACGTGGTATGGCGTAGAAATTTTTGCAGGTGCAGAAAATCTTAGCGGTGAGCGCACAGAATCTACTTCAACGCTTGGACAAACCAACTATTTTGGTGTAAGTGTGCCTCTTGCTAAAAACTTGCTTATGGATAAAAGAAGGGCATTTTTGAAACAAGCAAAAATTTTTGCTACTATGGCAAATACAGAACAACGGGCAACAATCAATGACCTTCTGATGGACGCAATAGAACATTATTGGCTTTGGGTCAAAAATTATCAAACCTATATTGTTGTTAAAAATAATGTTATTGTCAATGAAAAACGCTTGGAACTTGTCAAAAAATCTGTTGCAAACGGTGAACGCCCAGCCATTGATATTGTGGAG
>JANYGM010000380.1 GCA_025362415.1 bacterium | reverse complement strand
CAAAATATAATTAGATTTATGATGAGGAGTTTTTTTGCAAAAAAGCCCTTGTTAAACTTTTGAACGGTCTGACCTCCGTTCCACTACGGTACAGACCTTATCAAAAATTTAACTGCGTAACATCAGTTATCAATTACAAATTACGTGGTTTACCATTATTTTATAATATTTATTTTATGTAACAAACTGATTACTAATATTTTGTATTCATTCACAATTCCTAATTCACAATTCCTAATTCCTAATTCACAATTCCTAATTCCTAAAAGAATATGTCTATATTTTTTACGTATGGTAGCCATTTGGATAAAGGCACAAAACGAGCTAACAATGAAGATTATTTAGCTTACTTTTCGTGTGTCAATGGCGAAATTTTTATTATTTGTGATGGAAAAGGCTCTCACGCAAGCGGTGCGACAGCCTCACATCTGGTAGTAGATGCTATGCGTGAAACACTAGAAAAAGAACTTTTTGCCACAACAGAGCAAGCTATCAAAACAGCTTTTCACAATGCAAATGAGCTAGTTTTTAGTAAAGCCCAAGAAAGTTTAGCTATGATTGATATGGCTTCTACCTGCGTTTTGGCTATTGTACGTGAGAGAAAAGTGTATTTTGGAAGTGTGGGAGATAGTCGTTTGTACTTTTTTTCAAAAGAAAATTCAAAGCAAAATACTAATGAAAACCTCTTACAACTCACCACAGACCACGCAATAGCTATTCCTAATCATCCACAAAAAAAGCAACTTTTGAGAGCTTTAGGATTTGAGAAAAATATTGAAGTACAAATTTATTCAGAAAAATTATTACAGAAAAATGATGTTATTTTGCTTGCTACCAAAGGTTTGCATACACACGTAAGCGACAAAGAAATTTCTGAAATCTTACATAAAAGCATCTCTACACAAGAAAAAGCCGTTTTGCTTGTCAATAAATCTAATGAAAATAGTGGCGCAGATAATGTTTCTGTGCAGATTATTGATTTTAATAAAATTGAAACAACTACAAACAAAACCTTTAAGAAAATTTGGGCTTATATCATTCCTATTGCAGTTGTGATAACTATTATTGCGTTTTCTGGAAATTATTTTATCAAAAAAAACAACCAAGAAAAAGCACAAAAACAGGCAAAAAGAGATTCTATAGCACAAAAAGAACGCAAAGAAGCCACTACTGACAGTTTAATGATAGAAGATGCAAAAGATACTACCTTTTTGCATACTATCCAAAAAGGGCAACATTCTGGCGTAATTGCACGCAAATACAACCTCTCTAACCAAAATTTGCAAGAACTTAATGATGGGGAAGACCTTAGCCGTATCAAAGAAGGCGCACAAATGCGTGTGAAAGCCAAAATGTTGTATGTTTTAGAGAAAGACCAAACGCTGGAAAACCTTTATAATGAACGCTTTAAGCGTTGGAGAAAGTACAATATCAACCCAAAAACTATCCGAAATCTTAATAAAAATAACGAAGATTCTTTGCAAGGAATACTCAAAAAAGGCAGAAAAATACTTATTCCTACTTTTTTTATAGAAAAAATGTAGCTATTCAATTACGAATTATCAATTACGAATTACGGTTAAATAGTTTATTATCAAGCATTTAGCCAAAAATAAAAAGTCCCTCAAAAAATATTTTTTGAGGGACTTTTTTGCATTTCATACTTACTTCAAATATTGGGATTTTTATCAATAGAAGCTATTATTTCAAGCATTTTTTCTACTTGCATTTTTATTATTTTTGTCATTTCTCCACTCTGCACCATTTTATAAGTATCAATTCCCCAGTTTTTATGCTCGTGCCACACATGACAAGGCCACCACTCTGTTGGAGGAAGTTGACCAAATTCACTTTTAAACAAAAGGTCAATTTTATCAGGAGTTGCAATAAGTGCTTTTTTATTCATATCAGTATATGCAAACCCAAAAAAGAAATCTTGCGTATATTTTTTCCCAAATTGAAAACCAATGTGAACATTATACTTATTCATTGTGTCATTGTCAAACGTGAATCCTGTCCAGACATCATTTCTATTCAGCCAAAACGTAAATTTCAAATTTAATTCCTTTGCCACTTCTTCCAATTGCACCTTGAAATTTTGAAGAATAGTATCATAAATTTCATATTCAACCTCCTTATTGCCAACAAGTGTTAAGTAAGCATCTAATTTTTCAGGACTAGAAAAAATGCCTTTTACAATTTCATTATTCATATTATGGTAGCTTGTTTGATTTGTTAATGATTTAATTAAATTGATGTATTGAGAAATTGATTCTCGTAAAATAGGAAAATTAGTAGCCTCTTTCTGACAACTATACAACCAATCTCTTATTCCTTCTGCATACGAAATACAT
>JANYGM010000357.1 GCA_025362415.1 bacterium | reverse complement strand
AGAAAAACCGCCTCTCATTTGTTTTAGGGCAGTTTGTAGGCTTGCTTCAGAATCAGATGCTATCAAATCAGCTACGGCTTCTGCTTGGCTCAAATCAATACGCCCATTGAGGAAAGCCCGCAAGGTAAATTCACCTGCTCTTGCGTGCCTAACACCATTATCCATAAAGAGTTGTAAAATTTTTTGCACAATATAAGGTGAGCCGTGAGAAGAGATTTCTATGCAATTCTCGCCTGTAAATGAGCTAGGAGCAATAAAAATACTCACCAAAACCTCGTCAATTATTTCGTTTTTTTCATTACGAATAGTGCCAAAATGTAGCGTGTGTGTACTTTGTTTGGTAAGATTTTTTCCTTTGAAAAAACGGTTAGTAATACTGATACAATCTTCACCAGAAAGCCTTATAACGGCTATTGCGCCTGTCCCTTGTGGTGTAGCAAGCGCAATAATAGTATCAGAATGGTTGTTTTTTTGCATTTTGGAATGATTGTTTTTTATTATGGAAACTAAAAATCATTTTCCACATTTAAGAAGATTTTATTTAATAATTTAACATTTTTTGCACACAGATAACACAGATTTTACAGATAAAAACGGATTTTTTTAATCAGTTAAAATCCGCTTAATCTGTGTTATCCGTGTGCTTTGCTCAAGTCTTTTTAAGCAATTAAACAACTTCTATGAAAAAACCTTGTTAATTATCAAATCAACAAGGTTTTAAAAATGGTTTGGATATAAATTGGTACTTCAAACTTCGTATCTAATTGAGATTATTAGCTATTTCCTCCTCTTCAATAAAACCCTTATTATTCCAAATAAGTTTATCCAAAGTTGTTTTTGTAACTGCATACAAAAGTGGATAAACAACCAAAATAATCCCTAACAAAGTGGTTGTATTAGAGAAATTAAACTTATCTTTTCTTGTGGAAGACATTATCATCAAGAAATCAAGAAATTTATTAAAAAGATTAACCGAAGTTGTCCATTTCAACAAAAAATGTGCCACTACAAACATCAACGCACAAATGCCCCCAACAATAAAAGTGTGTCCTAGTACTCTGGAGCGAGTAGGATAACTTTTAAATATCATAAAAATAACAGACATCAGCGTAATAATCATAACCCATTTGAAGCCCAAAATGAGTTCAAGATTTAACAAAAATGCTTTATTAAGTTCTTTTCCAAAGTATTTTAGCCCAATTCCCCCAATAAGAGCTACAATGAGGAAGAAGGCTACACTATAAAGTAAACCTTCAATGATTGTTTTTTTGGTCATATTCGTAGATAATTCTAATTTGACAGTAAGTTAGATAAGTTTATGCGTTTTGTACTACATTTTATAGCCCCAAGTTGTATATTTTTCTTAAAAAAAACTAATCTTACTTTATCTAAAATCTTACATTGAAAAATAAAACATTGATAATCAAATACTTATATTTCAATAATCTGTCAAAAAAAAACAAAATTCACAAAAAAACAATATTATTTGTATTTTTATTGACTTTCTGTGTTACTTTTGTGTAAGTTTTATACTAAAATTTATTAGAATTTATTAAAACAAATTCTATTTACTAATTACAACTAAATATTTTGATATGTTGAAAGCTATTTTGGAAACAGAGCGTGGCACAATGACCATAGAATTTTTTGAGGCTGATGCGCCACTTACAGTAAAAAACTTTACTGACCTTGCTAAAAGAGGTTTTTATGATGGGCTACTTTTTCACAGAGTTTTGCCTAACTTTGTGGTACAGGCAGGCTGCCCAGACGGTACAGGCGCAGGAGGACCAGGCTACAGCATTCCTTGTGAACTTACAGGCGAAAATCAATACCACGACAGAGGTGTCCTTTCAATGGCACACAGAGGGCTAAATACAGGTGGCTCACAGTTTTTTATCTGCCACAGCAGAGACCAAACTAGCCATTTAGACCGCAAACATACATGTTTTGGTAGAGTTACAGAAGGACTTGAAGTTATTGATGCTATTCGTCAAGGAGATAGAATAGAGAAAATTTCTATCATAGAAGCTTAAGTTAAGTACGAGGTTTGAGGTACGAGGTACGAAATTCCTTGTGTTTCCGTACCTCACACCTCACACCTCACACCTCATAATGACTTTCCAAGATATTTTTCTTACACCTATCTACCTTACATTGATGTTTGGGCTTGTGTACGCACTTAGGAAAAATGCGACTAATCCGCTCACAAGGCATTATTATATAATTGGTTTTGGTCTGAAAGCAGTCGGAGCTATTGGAGTTGGTTTGGTTTATTGGTTTATTTATGGTGGTGGTGATACTTTTCATTATTTTAATCATAGCGGTATTGTTTGGCAGGCTTTGCTTGATGACCCTTATGTTGGCATAAAAATATTGTTTTCAAATGGAGAATATGATCCAGATACCTATAAATATGTAAAATATTTGGAATGGTACAGAGATACAAAAACATTTGTTGTGGTAAAAGTAGCTACTGTTTTTGATGTTTTTAGCATTCATACTTACACAGTAACTGCGCTTTGTTTTGCATTAGTCTGTTTTTCAGGGGTTTGGGCATTGTATAGGTCGTTGGTTGATATGTACCCAATGCTTTACAAAGAGTTTGGGAGAGCCGTTTTTTTCTTACCTTCTGTCTTTTTTTGGGGTTCTGGTTTGCTCAAAGACACGCTTACATTGGGCGCAATGGGTTGGGCATTTTATGCTTTTTACTTTGGAATTATTAAAAATCATAAAAGGAAAACTAATATTTTGATATTGCTTACGAGTATTTGGGCTATCAATGCGGTAAAAGGCTATATTTTGATTTGTTTGATACCTGCAATGGGCGTTTGGATGATTTTGCAATACAGAGATAAGATGAGAAAAGGAGTATTTAAGGCACTTTTGATACCACTTTTGATACTTTTTGCTTTGCCTATTGCTTATGTTATTTCTAATTCTGTTTTAGCCTCTTTGGAAGAAGTCGCAAGAACAGCCAAAATAACCGCAGAATGGGTTGGACGTGAAGGCTCTGTTTATTCACTTGGGGAGTTTGATGGTACTTTTGCAAGTGTTATAGTGAAATTTCCTGCTGCAGTTTTTGTGTCGTTATTTCGTCCTTTTTTGTGGGAAGCAAGAAATCCAGTTATGCTTTTATCTGCCTTAGAAGCACTTTTTTTCTCTTTTCTTACTATCCAAACACTTTGGCGCACAAAAGGAAATATCCTAAAAACAATGTTTGCGCACCCTTTTATTATTTTTTGCTTTACTTTTGCCATTCTTTTTGCTTTTGAAGTAGGCGTTACAAGCTATAATTTTGGCTCACTTGTACGTTACAAAATCCCTATGATGCCATTTTACATTGCAGGAATGTATATTTTGAGGCATTATGGTGTGAAAAAGTTAGAAGTACAAAATACGAGGTACGAAGTTGGAAATATGAAGTATCAAACTTGAAGTACGAACTTATAAACACCTTTGAATGTTACACTTAAGTACAATGTCTTTAAAAATTAAAATGAAATCAAACATAAAAATCAAAAGCACCATCACCAACATTTTTATTCTCTTTATTAGTTTATTTTCCCTAAATGCTTGTAAATTTTTACATTCAGAAGATAAAAAAGTAGCTATTTATTATGATTGGAACGGCTTTGTAGAAAATCAAATTAAATTCCTGCAAAAACAAACACTTTCCGTAGAAAAAAACGCCTCTATCAACGGAAGTACAGAAAAACAAACACTCAAATCCCTCAAATGGCACAAAGAATTAGACCTGCTTTTGCAAGCCGACATCAATAAAAAAGCATTTGAAGGACTTTATAATGTCTTAGATTCTACCAATGCAGAAAGTAAATACAAAATTTATACCGCAAAAAACACTAGCTTAGTCGTTAGAAAACTAACAATAATTACAGATAAAAATGATATTATTACCAAAATGAATGCTAACCTTATTTCTGAAAATCCTCTTTATCATTCTGAAAAACAACTTTTTGCTAGTTTTTCTAACCAAAATGGACAACCTAAACTACAAGAATATCATTATAGCGGAAAGCAAAAAATGATACTTATGAAAGAAGAACAATTTGAAATAATTGGTAAAGTAAATGAAAATTAAGTACGAAGTGCGAATATAAAATACTGATTATTAGGCTATTGTAAAAGTTACAAAACCATTTTAAAATGTTGAATATTACATTCTTCAAACATTTCACCTACTTTTGTAAAACCTTCTTTCTCATAAAATGGCACAGCAGCTAGTTGTGCGTGCAAATAGCGTGTATGTGCGCTTGTGTCGGGCATACGAGCAATGTCTTCTAATACTTCTTTTAGTATTTTATTTCCAATTTTTTTGCCACGAAAGTCTTTCAAGACTGCAAAACGCTCTAATTTTACACCCTTTTCTGTAAAACGCCAACGAGCTGTTGCGCAAGGCGTACCATCAGAGGTTGCCAAAAAATGATGGCTTTCTCCTTCGTGGTTGTCGTATTCGTCTGTTTCACTTACTTTTTGTTCTTCCACAAAAACTGTTTTACGAATAGAAAAGGCTTTTTCTAAGTCGCTTTCGTTGACTATTTTTATTACTTCTAACATTTTCTTTGATATAAATAGCCCCTAACCCCAAAGGGGAATAAAGACAATGTGTATGATGTTTTTCTTGATGCGAAATTTAAGAAAATAATTTGAAAAATATTGCTTTTACAAGAAATTTAAGGCAAATATAAAAGATATTTTTGTATGTTTGTTCTTGATTTAAACAAACAAACCAATGCAAATTTTTATGACAGGCGCAAGTGGCTATGTAGGAGAACTTCTTGCAAATGCACTCGCCACACAAGGACACACCATTCACGCACTTTGCAGAGATACAACAAAAGCAAAAAAAATGCTTCAAAACCCTAATATTAAGGTTTTTGAAGGTGATTTGTTGGATATTGACAAGATAGAAATGGCTATGCAAAACTGTGAGCAAGTATATCACTTGGCAGCTTACGCAAAGGTTTGGGACAAAGATAACAACGCTTTTTATCAAATGAATGTAGTTGGTACAGAAAATATCTTAAATATTGCTAAAAAAACAGGAGTCAAAAAGATAGTTTTTACCTCTACTGCAGGCGTTTTAGGTCCTTGCGTGGGAGAAATTGTTACAGAAAAAACGCCTCAAACCGTTCCACACAGTACAGAATATGAGCGTACAAAAGCACAAGCAGAAGAAAAAGTAGCAGCTTTTATTAAACTTAATGCTGATATTGAAGTAGTAACCGTTTGTCCTACTCGTGTGTATGGCGCAGGACAAATGAGCCAAAGTAATGCGGTAACACTACTTATTAAAAAATATTACCATAAAAAATGGAAAATTTTACCTGATGATGGTACAAAAATGGGAAATTATGTTTTTGTGGGTGATGTGGTACAAGGGCATATTTTAGCTATGCAATACGGCAAAAATGGTGAAAAATACCTTTTAGGCGGTGAAAACGCTACTTATAGGCAGTTTTTTGATATGATTGGAGAAGTTTGTGGACATCATCTTAAACTTATCAAAATGCCGTACAAAATTATGTTGTTTTTTGCAAAAATACAGCAATTTTTGGCTGATAAGTTTGGTCGTCCTCCTCTGATTACGCCTGCATTTGTAAGAAAATACCTTTATAATTGGCATTCTAGTAGCGCAAAAGCAGAAAAAGAACTAGGCTACAAAATTACACCCTTACGTGAGGGAATAAAAAATACCGTTGAGTGGCTCAAAAATAAATAATTGTGAATTGTGAATTATGAATTGTGAATTGTGAATGAATAGTTGCTGTAAAAGTTTCGTTGCAAATATTTTTTGTCTGATTTTGAATTTAAACAAAAAATACACTAACCGCAAAACACCTAAATTTATCCAAAAATCACTCGGATTTATTAGAGGGAATAGGTCATTTTGCAATGATTTTC
>JANYGM010000333.1 GCA_025362415.1 bacterium | reverse complement strand
AGAAATAATATTCTACTTGGTTACACCATTTATAGCTACTAAGCCACTAAAATCTATTATTCAACTTATTATTTTGGTTTTGCTATTCCGAGTATTATTGTACTTTATGGGAGTAGATAATGGCTTGATGATTTATAGGTTTGCACCAACAGAGTTTTTATGGTACTTGCTTGGCGTATTAAGTTATAAACTTTATCAAAAGAAAATATTACCAAGTGAAAAATGGGCTAATTTATTGCTGATTATTAGCCTAATATTATTGATTTTGATACCTCATTTAGGAAACATAAGTGATATAGCATTGTATTTTCTTACATTTGTAGGGGCAGGGGCATTGATAAATAAGTTTTCACGAAACACAATAGACAAATTTTTAGGAGAATTAAGTTACCCCATTTACATTACTCATACTTTTGTGTTATCTATTGTGTTGTCCAATTCATTTCCTAAAAATATTGGTGTAGGTCTTGCTGTTTTAGTCCTCACCTTGGCTTTATCTATTTTTCTTAATGAGTTTTTTTTGAAAAGAATTGAAATATTTAGAAAAAATAGAATTAAACAGTAATGTCACAATTATCTATCATTATCATCAACTACAATACTTTTGCCCTTTCGTGTGCCTGTATTGCAAGCATATACACACATACGAAAGATGTAGAATATGAGATTATTTTGGTTGATAATGCTTCAAAAGAATGTAATCCTGATGCTTTTTTAGAAAAATTCCCAGAAATAACACTTATTAAAAGCCCTAAAAATTTGGGTTTTGCAGGTGGTAATAATCTTGGCTTAGAGAGGGCAAAAGGTGAATATATCCTTTTGCTCAATAGTGATACTGAACTTACAGAAAATTCTATTAAAATTTGCTTAGATAAATTCCAAAATAATACACAAAATAACACTAATTTGGGTGTTATTTCTTGTGGTTTGCTTTATCCAAATAATGCTATTCAACATTGTACGGGCAAATTCCCTACTGTTTTTGTAGAACTTGTAGAACTTTTTAGAGTGCAAAAATTTGTATCTAAAACACAAAAAGAAAATCTCTTATTGGGGGCATTTTTTGACCATAAGTCAGAGAAAATAGTAGATTGGGTTTGGGGAACTTTTTTTCTTACTAAACGAGATATTATCAATAAACTACCTCAAAAAAAGCTCCCAGACGACTTTTTTATGTATTTTGAAGATGTGCAATGGTGCTACAAAATAAGGAAATTAGGTTATGAGGTTTTTTATACCCCTCAAACAAAAATTATTCATCATCTTTCTGCGAGTAGTACACAAGAATTTTCTTCTGCAGATATTTTGGTGAAATTTAAGAAGATTTTGCCAAATGAAACTGCTTTTTTGTTGAAGGAAAAGGGTAAATTTTATACTTATTTGTTGTATTTTTTTAGAATGATGAAGTTTTTTACTTTGAAAGGAGATAATTTTAGACTAATTGCAAAATTTTATTTTCAATATCTTAAAAATAATCTCCAAATAATATCTTAAAATAATTGCTTAAAAAAATATTTTTGCAAGGTTTTTGTTATATTTGAGGAAATCATTTTTTAATCTTACCCAAATGAAAAATCTAACAACAAATCAGATGAAAACCAAAATAAAAGCTCTCGCTTTGCTACCGTTTTTGGCTATTTTGCTTACTGTTTTTACGGTGAGTTTTATTTCCAAATCAGATGAAAATCTTTTTAAAGAATTTCTCACAAACTTTAAAGTTGCTAAAATGCCACTAAAAGTACAAATCACTGATAATTTCAGTGGAAAAAATCAGATTGATGCTAAATTTAATGCGTTTTTTTCAAGAGAAATGCAAACCGCTAGATACTCTCGTATGCCCACAACTGTAAGAAATGAATACTTACAAATAGTAGCGCAAAATGAAAATATGGTGGCAGTCCTTGTCGGAATTTCAAGAGAAAGAGGTTTTGCAGTGAAAAAAAATACGGAAGGTATTCAAAACAACGGAAATTATACCAAGATGCTTGTAATTTATGACAAAAAAGGAACGGTTTTGGAAACGAAAATGCTTGCCCAACAATACCTAAATAATTATATGGTTACTGAAATCAAGGCTGACCTTAGTTTTACAATACAAAATTTCGTTGGAGAAATTGGTAGTGATCAAAAAGATAAGAAAAAATTTACGCTTGATGAAACAGAAAATTTCTTGATAACTGCATCAGGAAAAATAGTTAGTACAGATGCAAAACAGGAAAAAGAAGAAATACAAACAGATAGAAAACCAAAATCTTAGTTTTATAGGTTATTTTGGAGAGTGCAAAAGAGGAATATAAATTTGATAAGTCAAATTTATATTCCTCTTTTGTGTTCATTCCTAATTCACAATTCCTAATTAAAAATTACTTCAAGCGTATGCTAACAGCGTTTTTATGTGCTTGTAAGCCTTCATTTTCTGCCATTATTTCTATGGTTTTTCCTATATTTTTAAGTCCTTCTTTGCTAATTTGTTGGAAAGTAATTTTTTTCACAAAACTATCCACAGAAACGCCACTATAAGCACGTGCAAAACCATTGGTTGGCAAAGTATGATTAGTGCCTGAGGCATAATCTCCTGCACTTTCTGGCGTGAAATTCCCCATAAAAATAGAACCTGCATTGACAATTTTTTCTGCCCATTCCTCCGTTTTGTCAAGCGCAATAATCAAGTGTTCTGGGGCGTATTCGTTGAGTAGTTCTAGCGCAATTTCGTTGTTTTC
>JANYGM010000273.1 GCA_025362415.1 bacterium | reverse complement strand
GCGAATTCTGCACCAATGCCTACAGATGCGTGTACTTCCATTTGAAAATATACTTTTTCACCTACTTTTATAGTATAATCTCTACTTCCGAGTGCGTTTAATTGTGTCATATTGAGGCGTGCATTAGTTTTTTTATCTGTTGTTAAAGGTTTTTTTGAGCATTCTGTTGCAGCAAAAGAGATAAGAATGCTAAAAATAGCAAGGATTTTGGAGATGTTTTTTTTCATTTTCATAATGGGGTTTATTTTTGACAAATATACAAAAATAAACTACAAAGTTTAAAAAATATTATTTTTCAAAAAAAACAAAAAAAGCACTCAATAAGATGTATTGAGTGCTTTTTGGTTATCAAAATCATCAAAGTAAAATGAAATTTACTTCATTTTTTTGATTTTTGGCTTTATTATATCTTCGTCAGTAGAAAGGTCAAGAATATCCTCGCCATCAGCATCTTTTTCTAAAAGTGTTTTATAGATATTAGCAAGTACAAGCGGTTTTTTAGGCACATTTTTGTAGTTCACATCTTCTAGTGCAAGTATTGCCTCATCAACAATATCTTGCGCAAAACACTCATCAATATCATCAGAAAGCTCCTGTGGATTTATTTTGAGTATATCACGCAAAGCATCAGACAAGAATTCTATATCTGCATCAAAATCAGAGCCTTCAAAAATAGGCTCTTCTTCTGCCAAATGGTCAAGACTTTCATCAGAAATATAAAATTTGACAAGTTTGGAGAAGATTTTTAGGACTTCTGGGCGTGTTTCTGGATAGCTATTTGCCATTTGTGCAAGCCCTGACGTAATGGCAAGTTTTACATAAATATCTACTTCACCCTCAAAAATGAGCATTTCCAACTCTTTGAGGTACTTTTTTCCTAAATGACAAACAAAACTCCAAGCGTCATCAGTCAGAAAATCAACCCCAAAAACATCATCTAAAACCAATACATCACCCTTAAAAAAATCAATAAGAGAGGGCATCACAGCATCTGCTTTTTGTTCGTGCAGTGCCATTACAGCGTGAAAAGGAGCTGCTCCACCAGACTTAATAGTACCTTCACGGGTATAAAAAGCAGGATTTTTGAAAGAGTCAGCTACAATAGCCAACAAATCAGGAGTAGTGGCAGAAGACGAAATAATTTCTTGCAAAAGAATTTGGTCAATTGAAAAATCGTTTACATACAGTTTTTCAACTGTTGGATTTTGAAACGAAAGTCCGTTGGTATTCATTGTGTTAGGTAAAAATTGTGAATTTTGAATGATGAATTTTATATCTTTAACCACCCCTAACCCCTCCTTAGGAAGTAGGGGGACAGACTCCCCGCCTTTGTAAGGAGGGGCTGGGGGTGGTTTTATCTTTATTTTTTAAATTTTTTCTCAAAATAATGATACGCCTCATTTATTTTTTGGCTAATTACTTCTGCTGATTTTTGCTTTTCTGGTTCACTAGCGTATTTATCTGGATGATATTTCTTCATTTCAGACTTATAAGCAGCTTTTATTTGCTCCCACGTAGCGGCAGGCGTGATGCCCAAACGTGTATAATATTGTTGTTCTAACTCTGTTGCTGTTGGTGTACGTGTGGTTTTTTGCTGATTTTTCTGTTGATACTGATAATCATTTGTTTTTTTCTGATTATTGTCTGTTGTTTTTTTGTCGTCTTCTTCAAACTTATCAGAAAATTTCTTGTACTTATCAAATTGCTCCTTAAACTCATCAAAAGGTGTTTTTTTGGTATATTCTTGTTCTTTTTTAGTTTCCTGCTTGGTATCTTGTTGCTTTTGATTCTGTTGTTCTTGGTATTTTCTTTCTTGTTCTTGGTACTTTTTTTCTTGTTCTTCTTGCCTTTTTTTATCTGCATTATCCTCTTTTTCATCAAAACCATACTCTTTGAGCGTGTTTTTGACGGCAACATCTACCAAATCATTGATATAAGACTTGAATATAGCAAAAAATTTTTCTTCCAACATTATTGTATAGCTATTTACGAGTAAATTTATTTTTGACAAATATATTATTTTTACATTCAAAAACGAAAACAATATGATATTTTTTATTCAAAAAACCAAATTTTTATTTGAAATATGCTTTTAATAGCTTAATTTTAGCATTTGATAAGCAAAATAATCATTTTAATAACATAGGAATATGCTCACAATTCTCTTAAATATTTTCAAAGTTTGTGCATTTATTTATGTGTTAATTTTGGTTTTATTGTACTTCTTTCAAGAAAAACTCATTTTTCACCCTTCCAAAATTCCTACTGATTACCAGTTTAATTTCCTCCCAAAACCAGAGGAATTAACCTTCAAAATGCAAGATAATACACTTCTAAACGGAATTTTGATGAAAGCAAACAACTCTAAAGGTTTGATTTTTTACTTACACGGCAATGCTGGTAATGTTGCCTCGTGGGGCGAAATAGCACATACTTACACTAATGAAAACTATGATGTTTTTATGCTTGATTATAGAGGTTATGGCAAAAGTGAAGGCAATATTTTTAGTGAAAAACAACTTCACGAAGACGTAGAGCTGGTTTATAATCACCTAAAAGAAAGATATTCAGAAGATAAAATTATTATTTTGGGTTATTCAATAGGAAGTGGAATGGCTGCAAAACTTGCCGCCCAAAGTAATGCCAAACTACTTATTTTGCAAGCTCCTTATTATAGCCTTAAAGACCTTGCAAGCCATTTTATTCCTATTGTTCCTTCTTTTATTTTGAAGTATAAATTGGAAACAAATAAGGTTTTGCCACAATGCAAAATGCCTGTGGTTATATTTCACGGTACAAAAGATGAAGTAATTTACTACGAATCTTCTCTAAAATTGCAAAAATTATTCAAAGAAAAAGATACGCTTATCCTACTTAATGGACAATCTCACAATAATATGAGTGAAAATCCGCAATATCTTAAGGAAATAGAAAAAATTTTACTTAGTAGATAAATTACAATGGCTTAATAGTGTCAGCAGGCTGCCAGATTTTATAAAAAAAAGTCCTCAAATAATTATTTGAGGACTTTTTAGTGGTGTGGGGCGGGATTGAACCGTCGACACAAGGATTTTCAGTCCTTTGCTCTACCAACTGAGCTACCGCACCGTTTTATTACTTTTTGGTAAAACATTTAGATAAGTCTTTATGTTTTTCTTTTAAAGTGATGCAAAGATAATACATTTTATTATCTTTGCAAAACATTTTTTGAATTATTTTCAGAAAAAAATTGAATTTATTTTTAAATTTTCTTTAATATATTGATTATGAATATTTTAGCTCAAATATTTTTTGCCGCTTGTGTGGCAGTTGTTGCTTTTTTAGTAACAAAAAGAATAGCCATTCTCAAAAAAACTATACAACTTGGCAAACCATTAAACAGAAACGACCAACCACAAAAGCGACTAAAAACTATGCTTTTAGTTGCTTTTGGGCAAGGTAAAATGTTTCAAAAACCTATTGTGGGCATTATGCACTTCATTATTTATGCTGGGTTTCTGATTATCAATATTGAAGTTCTGGAAATTGTCATTGATGGACTTACTGGGCATCACCGCATTTTTGCGCCTATTATTGGTACAGGATTTTATCATTTTCTTATCAACTGCTTTGAATTTTTGGCGGTAAGCGTGATTGTTGTGTGTGTGGCGTTCCTTATGCGCAGGTATGTTTTGCCTATTAAGCGTTTTCGTATGAAAGAACTTACTACTATTCCTCGTAGAGATGCTTTGATTATTTTGGTAGCTGAAATAGTTTTGATGAGTGCTTTTCTTATGAATAGTGCTACTGATAGCCTTTTACAAACTGTCAATGAGCATTATCCAAAAGTGGGTACTTTTGCTTTTAGTCAGTTTTTGATGCCTCTTTTTGCAGGAATGAGTGAAACAACGCTTCTTATTATAGAAAGAACTACGTGGTGGTTGCATATTTTGGGTATTTTGAGTTTTGCCGTTTATGTTACGTACTCAAAACATTTGCATATTGCGTTAGCGTTTCCAAATACATATTTTTCTAATTTAGAGCCAAAAGGACATATTAGTAATATGCCAACTGTTACGAATGAAGTAAAACTTTCATTAGGACTTATAAAAGAAACTGATATGCCTGCTGTGGCAACTGATGCACGTTTTGGAGCGCAAGATGTCAATGATTTGAGTTGGAAACAACTAATGGATGCTTATTCTTGCACAGAATGTGGACGTTGTACGGAGCAATGCCCTGCTAATCAGACAGGTAAGTTACTTTCTCCAAGAAAAATAATGATGGATACCCGTGACCGTTTGGAAGAAGTGGGTAAAGAAATATCAAAAGGAAAAACAGAAAAAGAGGCTCTAGCAAACGGTAAAACACTTTTTGGAGATTATATTTTGAAGGAAGAAGTAATGGCTTGTACCACTTGCAACGCTTGCGTAGATGCCTGTCCTATCAATATTGACCCACTTTCTATTATTATGGAGGTACGTAGGTTTGTGGCTATGGAAAAAGCAGATACACCAGCCTCTTGGAATGCTATGTTTTCTAATTTGGAAAATAATATGGCTCCTTGGAAGTTCTCGCCAAATGACCGTTTTAACTGGGCAGATAAGGTTGTCAATACAGACAAATAATTTTATTCAAAAAAAGCACTATTCTTTTATGAAAAAATCAGTGCTTTTTAGTGTTTTTTTGCAGATTATGTATCTTTGGCACTATTTTGGTGCTAGTTTAAGAAAAAAATTACTCATATAAAATGAAAAAAAATATTATCATATTTTCACTACTTTTAGTAGGATTTTGTCAAAATGCTTTTGCACAAAAAAATGTAGCAGAATCAAAAGATATGTCCCGCTCGCCTATGGGTGCATCTTCCAATCAAACAGGAAGTAGTACTACTGTAAGTGAAGCAGAAACGGCTATACGTGTAGGAAGTGCAAAAGAACTTTCAAAGTATTTTAGTGAAAGTGTAGAAATTAGTTTTGATGGCAAAAAAAGTAATTATAGTCGCACACAAGGCGAGTATGTGATGCGAGATTTTTTCTCCAAAAATGAGCCTCAAACCACAGAAAGCTATCATAAAGGCTCTTCTGGTAAAAAACTAAATTATGCAATCCTAAAATACACCTCAAAAATAGGTAATTACCGCATTTTTATTAAAATCAAACAACATCAAGGACGTTATTTGATAGATGCTATTGATTTGACAAAGGAATAAAAGCAAAAAAAGACTAATCTTGTTTGATTAGTCTTTTTCTTTTCATAAAGACTGCAACATCTCCATAAAATCCGCCTGCCATAGCAAAAATAGTGTGAGAAACATCAACACTAGTTCCCACGCAATACAGTTATAATTAGCGGTTTTGGAACTGGTAGGCGTAAAAGGAGCAATTTTGGTATTTGGGAAATTAAGAAGCTCCATTATTTTTATAGCATATTTTTGTCAGCCAGTCTGATTTCATTAAGTTGAAAATTCCTTTATGTTCTTTCTTAATAGGATTAATATTTGTAAGGCTTTCTAAGGCTGAAAAACCAATGATTATCAGTATCTTTAAAGTCTTGAATAATCAATGGAATAACATTTGCACCTAATATACCGACTTATTCACCTAATTGAATCCTGACGAGTTTGTTTGGGCGAATCTTAAAAAGGTTCAAAGAACTAAAAGATATTGCCCAGAAAAGAATGGAGAAAATTCAGAGTTCTGTTGAACTCATCAAATCTTTCTTTAACGGCACAAACTATCATAATTATCAATATGATTTTAATAATACAAATTAACAATGTCGTTATCTAAGTATTGTTTAGATAAGTTTCATAAAAATGCCAAATAATAAAATATTTTTCGTAAATTCACCGCTAAAATTAGTTATATTACTAAGGTTACTCTAAAATTTCTACAAAAATGTCTAGCATAGCTCAAAATCAATACAAAGATACCATTATTTTTGACCTTATCAAACAAGAAGAACACCGCCAACTCTCTGGTATTGAACTTATTGCCTCTGAAAATTTCGCCTCTCCTCAAGTTATTGCTGCAATGGGAAGTGTACTTACCAACAAATACGCAGAAGGATTGCCAGGAAAACGCTATTATGGTGGTTGTGAGGTAGTTGATATAGTAGAACAACTTGCCATAGATAGAGCAAAAGAACTTTTTGGCGCAGTTTGGGCAAACGTACAACCACACTCGGGCGCACAAGCAAATGCAGCCGTAATGCTTGCGTGCCTGCAAGCTGGGGACAAAATATTAGGTTTTGACCTTTCTCACGGCGGACACCTTACTCACGGTTCACCTGTTAATTTTTCAGGAAAATTGTATTCTCCTAGTTTTTATGGTGTAGAACGTGAAACAGGGCTTATCAACTGGGATAAAGTAGAAGAAATTGCGCACAGAGAAAAACCTAAAATGCTTATTTGTGGTGCGTCTGCGTATTCTCGTGATTGGGATTATGCTCGTTTGCGCAAAATTGCTGATGCTGTTGGGGCGTTGCTTTTAGCTGATATTTCGCACCCTTCTGCCTTGATTGCTAAGGGATTACTAAATAATCCGTTGCTTCATTGTCATATTGTAACGACAACTACCCATAAAACGCTTAGAGGACCTCGTGGAGGACTTATTTTGATGGGCAAAGATTTTGAAAATCCGTTTGGACACAAAAATCCAAAAGGAAACTTGCGTATGTTGTCTGAACTTTTGGATTCTGGCGTGTTTCCTGGTACACAAGGTGGACCTTTGGAACACGTAATTGCGTCAAAAGCCATTGCTTTTGGTGAGGCTTTGACTGATGATTTTAAGACTTATTGTGTGCAAGTGCAAAAAAATGCCCAAGCAATGGCTAAAGCCTTTATTTCTCGTGGATATGATATTATTTCTGGTGGAACTGATAACCATTTGATGCTTATTGATTTGCGTTCAAAAGGTCTTACAGGCAAACTGGCACAAGAAACACTTATCAAAGCTGACATTACTATCAATAAAAATGCTGTTCCTTTTGATGACAAATCACCGTTTGTAACCTCTGGAATGAGAATTGGAACGGCTGCTGTTACCACGCGTGGAATGAAAGAAAACGAAATGGGGCAAATTGTAGAGTTTATTGATGAAGTTTTGATGAACCACGACACAAGTACAAAATTAGAAGTAATCAAAGAAAAAATTAACCAAATGATGGGAAAATATCCTCTGTTTGCATATTAGAAAGTAGCTTTAAAAAGTGTTTAGTTATTCCAAATCTTTGAGATTTGGAATAACTAAGCAAAAAATATCATTTTAAATACCTATTATATATGCAACCAATATCATTTATTTTTCTTGTTTGCTTAACAACAATAGGAAAAGCGCAAACACTGTTTGAGTGTTACAATTTCTATGGAAATGGTACAAAAGAATACATAGAAACTCTTTATAAAGAATCCACGAAAAAAACAAGTTATTTTTATTATACTTCTGCTAATAAAACTAAAAAAGAACTAAAACAGGCTTTTGGTAATAAAAAAGTGGAAATTGAAGGAACTTCTTATACTATGCATAAGTTTGCCAATGATGCAAAAATCTATAAATTAGGCTTTCCTATCAATTCTATGGGATTTCAAGGTATTACTTTGAGTTGCATCAACCCAGATAATACAACACAAGAATATGTACTTTCGCAAGATAATCCTACCAAAGGAACACAATATAGGTGCTATAATGCCAATGGCAGCATAGAAGAAATAGCAAGAGTAGATGATAATGTGTTAGGAGAAGTTTTTCATTACCGTTCTTCCAAAAATAAACAATGGATAACACTTAAAACCAACCAATCAGATAGAGCTACTATTTATCTTGAATTTCCTAATAATGGTGAAACGTGTATTTTGGAGCAACAAGATACATTTTCTAGTTACAAATGCACTAATGCAAATGGGAAAACACAGATTTTTAGAAGTACAAATGTAGGGCAAGTATGGTGATTTGGATTGCTTTTTATTATTTCTTTGTGCTTACCGTTGTGGTTATTGACACAAACAAAAAAAGTATTAAAATTACCTAGAAAAGCTTTTAGTTTATGGTGGATTTTGCTACCGTACACAGTTTTAAAAAGGATTATGGTCTGTACCGTAATGCAATGAAGGTCAGACCATAACCCTTTTTAAAACGAACTTACTGTTTGTTATTAGTGGACTGACCTCCGTTCCACTACGGTACAGACCACTAATAACAAACAGTGT
>JANYGM010000265.1 GCA_025362415.1 bacterium | reverse complement strand
CACCATCAATAGTAACATTATCTGCGCCGTCTAACTCTATTAGACCTCTACCTGTATTCGTAGCACCACTAATGGTTGCTATTACTGTAGGTTTAATCTGTACACTTACATAAAAAGAAGTGCCCCCACTTGCTAATAAAGCAACTGGTGCTGTAGGTTCTGTAGTATTACCATTAATAGCAATGGCAATAGTACCTGAATGCGTACCTGCATTAATGGCAGCAAAAGCCCCACTAACTGTGGTGAAAGTACCTGTGAGTGTACCGCCAGTTGCCGTAAGAGAAACTTGCGCCTTTGCGCTTCCCCACACAAGAACTGTCATTAAAATAGCAAGTATTGGCGCACCAAAAGGTGTTTGCCACGTTTGCCTTGTTTTGTGAATTTTGCTCATAAAATAGAATTTGAATTAAAAATAAATAAATAAAATGTGCTTAGCACTTTCAAAATTAAGCAAAATATTCTTATTAAACTATTTTAATAATTAAAAAAAATGCAAGAGAATAAAAAGCTACTCAAATATTAAATTTGATAGGCTTTTTATGTTATCCTAATCTTTCATCAATAAAATGAATCAGTCTTTCTTAGTATTTTTATTGAAAATACTAAGATTTTTAAGAGAGAAATTATATTTTGTATCATCTAAATTTCACTGAAAAACTATCAAATAATAAAAAAATAACTATATTTGTAGTAAAAATAACAGGAAATAACGCATAAAACAACCCAAAACAATAATTAAACATAAAATTATGACGAGCGGACAAGAGATTTTAGGACACCGTATTTTGTCGTTTGCACGCCAAACAAACACTTTGAGCGTATTTTTAGCAGAACATATTCTTTTAGGACGCAAAGCCGCCATTATTGAAATAAGTAAACAAGATAAAGATAAAAATAATGCTAATTTTGATAAAAATCTAGATAAAATTGTAGGCGCACAAGCACGCTTACAACACCCAAATATCTCACTTTTATACCAATATCAGTCTGCAAATGCAGAAAATAGTAATGAAAATAATGCTATCATCATTCGTGAGTGGGTGGAAGGACAGACATTAGCACAGGTTTTGCAAACACAAGGCACTAGCGCACCTATGAGTCAAGAACGAGCAAAAAACATTTTTTTGCAACTCCTTGATGCTCTTGCTTATGCACATCATAAAGGCATTATTCACGCCAATCTTAGTGCTGAAAATATCATTATTGACAAAAATGATAAAGTGAAAATTACGGATTTTGGGTTGTCAGAGGCACAAACAAGTGCTTACCAAAGCCCAGAAGTAATCAAAAAAGATGTTTTGGACAAAAGAAGTGATATTTATAGCTTAGGGGCTATATTTTTTCATCTCCTCACAGGGAAAACACCCGCCACAGATGCACTTGACATCAAGAAAATCAACTCAAAAATAGATAAAAAATCAGCACAAATTATTCTAAAAGCTACATTATCAGATAGTTATAAACGCTATCAGACTTGTGAAGAAATACGCAACGAATTTTTTAGAACTGAAAATACTTCAAAAACCAACTACAAAGGTACTATAATTATGCTTGGCGTGGGGGCGGCTGCCGTTGGTGGGGCAGTTTGGTTTGGTAAAAATATGCTTAATCAGCAAGAAAAAGCTATCAATAGTGTGCCTTTGGTGATTAAACCAAAAGAAAAAATTGATTCTTCTGCCTACTATCAGAAAATTTTGGACGAGCAAAATAAAAACAAAAAAGAGAATAAAGACAAACAAGAAAAAGCCAAAAAAGATAGTTTGAGCAAGCTAGACCCAGAAGAAATACGCAAAGATAGCCTTGAAAAAGTAGAAAAATTTGAGAAAGAAGCTCGTGAAAAACGCATCAAGTTGCGTAAAGAAAATCTTATGAAAAATTTGCTTATTGATGGGCAATTTATTAGCAATACGGCAGGTGAATACAAGGTCAAAGTAGAGATTTTTAATAGAAATACTGATGCAGAATTTACAGACCTCAAAGTGGTGGTTTCCTACTTCAATGGTGCAGGTGATGTGATAGAAAAAGAAGAAAAATTTATTGAAAAAATTGGTAAAAATGCAGGCGCAGAGATTGAAATAACCAAAAAAGTCAATGCAACAAGGTTTAGTTGCAAACTTCTTGACGTGAAAGTTATTGACGAATTGCCTACAGAAATGCCAAAAGAAAATATGCCAAAAGAAATTATAAGAGATAAATAAGGTATGAAGCGTGAGGTACGAGGTACGAAATTTGAACAACAAACAGCAAAAGCTAATCAATAAATGTTAAAAAATAAATTTATATACTACTTCTATGCAATAAAAATCAAATAACTTAATCTTTTTGATTTTATAATAACCTAATAATCAATGTTTTATACTCGTATTTCGTACCTCTTACTTCGTGCCTTCCCCTATGTGGTTATATGCTTTTTATTTGTATTAGCCCTAGAAAGTTGTACAACTTCCTCAAAATCAACACAAAAAGTAGCAGGAAAGAAAGAGAAATTTGTAGCTGATGCCACACCTCCAGCCAATTACTACCCAATTTTTATTAAAAATAAAATTGATTTTGATAAGTTTTTTGAGGAAAATACCACTGCAAAAGTAAATACACAAATACACCTGCAAATTAGTCACGCAGAGATACAAGAAAATACTAATTTGCCCAAAAATCTTACGAAAGATTTGCCCAAAATACGCCTATACGTACAGTTGAGCGACACAATTGGAAATTATCTTCAAAATGCCAATACCCTAAAAAACCGTAAAATTTGGTGCAACTTTTCTGATGAAATGGTTGAAGGAAAGCGAGTGGAGGTAGCAAATTATACCATAAATGAACTTTCTGACCAAGACAACAAACCTCACGCCATTGCACTTGTACTAGACCATTCTGGTTCTATGGGGAAAGAACGCACTATTTTGATGCAAAAAGCGGTACAAGAATTTATCAAAAACAAAAAAGAAGAAGATGCTATTTTGCTGATTAAGTATGATGAAAAATATGAAATTACGCAAACGCTTACAACAGATAAAAATATTTTGTTAGAAAAACTTAAAATAATAGGTCTAAAAGGTTTTGGAGGTACTTCTGCGGTGCTGAATGCCACAAATAAAAGTATTGATATTTTGAAAGATGCCACAAATTATAGTAAAAAAATAGCTATTGTTTTTACTGATGGTGCAGATAATCTCTCTAAAATTTCTGCTGATTCTGTGGTGAGTTTTGCCAATAATCAGAATATAAATATTTGTAGTTTTGACTTTGGGAATATTGCTGGAAATGTTGTTAAAGATACTCTAAATACTGTTTCTAAAGAAAGTTTGCTAGAAAAAATTGCTACAAAAACAGGCGGATTTTACCAAAATATCTATAAAACAACAGATTTTAATTTTATTTTTAGAGATATTTATATGCGTTTGCGTAATACGTATGTTTTGGAATTTGTGCCAAAAGGCTATGGAAAACATCGTTTGACACTTAAAATGTGCTTTGAAAAAACACAAACAACTGCTAATTATGATATTACTATCATTCCAGAAATAAACGAGATAATTTCGCTTAATATTATTTTTGATACCAATAAATTTATTATCAAAAACAGCCAAAAAAATGATTTAGATGCGCTTTTTGTGATGCTTCAAGGCTTGCCAAATGTAGAAATAGAAATAAGAAATCATACGGACAACGTAGGAGATGAGGAGAAAAATAGGCTGCTTTCACAGAAACGAGCTGATGCTATTGCTGATAATCTCATAAAACGTGGCATCAATATTGAAAGAATAAGAGCTATTGGAATTGGAGAAAAAAGCCCTATTACAAGTAATGAAACTGCTTTGGGACGTGCAGAAAACCGTAGAACGGAGTTTTTAATTATTAAAAAATAAAAGTTGCCCCCAACCCAAAGGGAGCAATACAAGTACATTATTACGAAAAATAAAAAATATGTTTAAGAAAATTGCTTTTTATGCCATTTTGATGATGCTTTTTTCTTTTGATTTGAAAGAAAAAACGCAAATACAAGCCCTGCCCTTTAACCTTGGGGAAACTGCCGTTTATAGTGCTTTTTTGGGTGATTTGGTGGTCGTGGAGGCAACTGTAAAACTTGATGCAAAGATGCACCAAATCAATGCCAGAAGCTGTTTTAAGGCAAATTCTAAAGTAAAAACAGTTGGACTTGTGAGCTTTTTGGGGACTATCAATAGTAGTTTTACTTCCTATATTGATGACAATATTCTGCCACAAAAAAACAAACTAAATGCAAATGAAGGCAAATATATACGTAACCAAGAAACAGATTTTGATTATCCCAAAGGAACAGCTACAGTTTTTGATATGGATGAGAGAAATAGCAAACAATATCCTTTCTATTTTGGTACACATGACGCTCTAAGTGCGTTTTATGCCTTTAGAAATATCAATTTTAATGCTTTAAAAGAAAATGAAACCAAAGAAATAAATATTTTTGCAGAAGGCAAAATCTCTAAACTTATCTTGAAATATATAGGAAAAAGAACCATCAAAACTGTATTTGGTGACAAAGAAACGCTACTTTTTCAGCCTATTTTCCCTGAAAAAACAACCAATGATATGGAAAGAGATGCAGAAAGAGAAGTTGAACGAGCATCTGTGCGTATGTGGGTGCTTAATGATGCCTCACATTTGCCTGTGAAAGTAGTCGCAAGAGGTGCAAAAGGTACTTTTAAAGTAGAATTAAAGAGTTTTAAACCGTAATTTCGCTAACTAACTGTGTTAAGCAGTCTAATTTCTGAATGGTCTGTACCGTAGTGAAACGAATATCAAACCGTTCAGAAATTAAAAGAGGTGCTTTTTTCAAAGATGCAGTTGTATTATCTAAAAATTCTGGTTCTACTGATCTTTAGTAATGTGTTGCAAATAAATTCCTAATTCTGTATTAGTTCCAGCGGAACAAAATATTTATAGAAATATTATTGTATTTGTATTAACGCTCCAGTGGAGCGCAATATTTATAAAACTAGAACTTAGTGGCAAGAAAAAATAAACTAGGAGGTTATTTACAATGTATTACAAATACACACTTAGATAACGGCATTAATAAAAATTGTATTCAGCCCCAGCGGGGCAGTATATTTATAGAAAATTAAGTGTATTTTGTATTCCGCTCCAGTGGAGCGAGATATTTATAACAATATGATTGTTTTTATAGCCCTTTGATTTATCAAGGATTACGACATTGTTAAAAATATCTCGCTCCACTGGAGCGGAATACAAAATACACTTAATTTTCTATAAATATACTGCCCCGCTGGGGCTGAA
>JANYGM010000256.1 GCA_025362415.1 bacterium | reverse complement strand
TGAAAATGACTCTCTTGCGCCTGTAATAGATTTTATCAAGAAAGATGTAGTACATTTGCTTAATACTGCAAAATTCAAATAAATTGTGAATTTTAAATTGTGAATTGTGAATGAATATAACAATCTAAGCAACTGCACATATTTTTTCCTTGTGTCGTCAGGTGTTTCCACCTGACGACAAATGCGCTTTTAGATTTTCCATTTTGGAGAAAATAATGATTTTTATGTTTTATTTTCTCCAAAAACTGGTATTTAAAAGGTATATTTGTTGTCCAATGGAAACACCCAACAACACAAAAACTTGTTCTACACTCTACTATTCATAACAACGTAATTGATAATTTGTAATTCGTAATTGAACTTACTCATCTTCTTTCTTCTTTTTCTTAAAAAGTGGGTCATTTTCATCTGTAGAATCTGTTTTGATTGGTTCTTTTGGAATATATTTGCCCAAACCATAACATTGCCTACAAACTTTCATACCATCACCTTTGCAAACTGCGCACAAAGCCGTTCCTAAACACACATTACATTTGCCATTTTCACAGGCTGGGCAGTCTTCTTTTGTTTTTTTAATAATACCTTTTCCATAACAATGTATGCAATCACCATAGCCACGACATTGCATACATTTGCCTTGATAACAATGATAAGCATTACAATAACCCTCAAAACCACTTCCTCTTTTTTTGTCTAATCCTTTGGTTTTGGGTGCTTTTATGGCTAATGCCCTGCTATAATGAAGTCCCATACATTTTGTACAACGCAAAGAATCTTCTTGCAAGTACGAATACGTGTGTAAGTCCACTTGTGAATTTATATTTGCGTGTGTATGTTTTTCAAATTCAGCATCAAAAAAATACCCTCCCAATAGCAAAAATAGCACAAAAATAGGTTTTATATAAGTAGTGTTCATAAAAATTTGAAAAAATATAAGTTAAAAAATAATTGTGTTAATTCTATTACAAATTTACGTTATTTTTTTAGTAGTTAGAACTTTTATCTAAAATTTTGGGGAAATTAACAAATATTTGATTTATTTTGAAATTTAATTAAAATTATCTTCTTGATAATCAGCAATGTACAGAAAAATTCCAAAAAATAATAATTTATTTAAACAATTTGAAACTTTTTAAGAAGTATTTACGTATATATCTTGCATAGTGTTCAATTTTTGTTTAACTGGAAAGAGATGTCAAATTTTGGCATCTTTTTTTTCATTTTATAATAGCTATTACTTCTAGCTATTTTCAGAATAAATTGTAATGAATACACTACTATCCCGCCTAGAAAAGCAACTACTTACAAGAAAAGCAACTGGAAATCTCCGTATTTTGCGTACCAAAACACAAAATATGATAGATTTTTGTTCTAATGATTATTTAGGGCTTTCTCAAAGTAAAATTCTCCAAAAAAATATAGAAACTGAAGTTTCACAAATAGAAAATTATCAACTTGGCGCAACTGGCTCACGTTTGGTGTCAGGCACGCACCCTTATATGTGTACGCTGGAGGCTTATTTGGCTGATTTGTTTTGTGGCGAAAGTTGTTTGTTGTTTAATTCTGGTTATAGTGCTAATTCTGCACTTATTGCCACTATTTCACAAAAAAATGATATTTTGATTTGTGATGAACTCGTTCACGCAAGCCTAAGAGAAGGCACAAGGCTAAGTTTTGCTAAAAATTATTACTTCAAACATAATGATTTGGAGGATTTGGCTAAAAAACTGACACTTTCAGAAACCACAGCAGAAAATCAAACATGTGAAAAATTTGTAATAATTGAGTCAGTCTATTCTATGGACGGAGATTTTGGAGATATTTTGGGTATTTCAGCCGTTTGCAAGCAATTTGGCGCACATTTGATTGTAGATGAAGCACATAGTACAGGGATTTTTGGAGAAAATGGAAACGGGCTTTTTTGTGAGAAATTTCCAGAAAAAACACGCCCCTCCTTTGAAGGAGGGGTTAGGAGTGGTTTGAAAAATATTATTTCTGAAGATGATGTTTTTGCACGTATTTATACCTTTGGAAAAGCTATTGGAACACACGGAGCGTGTATTGTTGGCTCAAAAATCTTAACGGATTATTTGGTGAATTTTGCAAGAGGTTTTATTTATACGACTGCTCCCACTTTACATAGTTTGGCAACTGTAAAATGTGCTTTTGAAATGATAAAAAATAATCCTAATTTGCAACAGAAATTATTTGAAAATATTGCTTTTTTCAGAGATATTTTTAACCAAAATAAGGCACATTTCCCTGAAAATATTATTTTAAAAGAGAGTTTTACACCCATTCAAATTTTACAAATAGGCGGAAATGAGCCAACTAAGGCACTTGCTGCTTTCTTGCAAAAAGAATATTTTGATGTGCGTCCTATTCTTGCGCCCACAGTCAAAGAAGGAGAAGAAATCTTGCGGATTTGTTTGCACGCTTTCAACACAAAAGAAGATATTTTAGGACTTATAAACGGAATTAAGGCATCTTTCAACAACCAGCAGTCTTAAAATTAACAAATAAAAAATTAGTAATAATAATAACAAAATGAAAACTATCTACTTTTTGAAAGGACTTCCTGCTAGTGGAAAATCAACGTGGGCAAAAGAAATGGTTGCCTCACATGACGCAGGCACATATAAACGTGTGAATAAAGATGATTTGCGGGCTATGCTTGATGTTTCTAAGCACAGTAAAGGTAATGAGAAATTTGTATTGAAAATTCGTGATATAATGATTTTGGAAGCCCTAAAAGAAGGAAGACACGTCATTTGTGATGATACAAATTTCAATCCAAAACACGAGGCTCGTATGCGTGAAATAGCTGCGCAACACCAAGAAGAAACTGGCAAACCAGTACAAATCATTATAAAATTCTTTGAAATTTCTTTGGAAGATGCCATTGCAAGGGACTTAAAACGCCCTGTTTCTGTTGGTGAACGTGTTATTAGGACTATGTACAATGAATGGATTAAGCCAAAATTAGAAAAAGATACCCAAACTGGAAAACATCTTATTTATCAAAAGCAAGATGAAAGTTTGCCAAAAGCCATTATAGCAGATATGGACGGCACGCTGGCTATTATTTGTGGTAGAAACCCTTATGAAGCAGAGCATTGTGAGCGTGATTTGCCCAATGAGCCTATTATTGATATTGTGCGCAAATATGCACAAATAGGCGTGAAAATTATTATTGTTTCTGGACGAAAAGATACGCACAAACCACAAACAGAAAATTGGTTGAAAGCCAATAATGTACCTTACGACTTTATTCTGATGAGAAAAGGCAATGATGACAGAGGAGATAATCTAGTCAAAATAGAGATTTTTAACCAAAGTATCAAAGATAAATTTTTTGTGCAATTTATCTTAGATGACCGTAATCAAGTCGTGGATATGTGGCGCAAAGACCTAAACTTACCTTGTTTGCAGGTGAATTATGGAGATTTTTGATGTTTTTCCTAATATGGTATTTTAATGCAAATAACATTTATCCTTTTATTTAGATAAGCCAAACCACTTGATAAATCAAGTGGCTACGAATTTTAAAATACAATTCATCAATGTTCTTATCTAATTTGTTTTCAATGAGAATTTTACACTTTTTACACCAATAAATTTTTTATTTTCTGTCTTTTTGTATTTTTTGTATTTTTGGTTAGATTTTTGCTATCTTGTAGAAGTGTTACCAAAGTTTTAATCTAAATTTTACTTAAAACCTTCATTAAACCACAACAACTATGAACAAATTTATTACTATACTTGCATTATCCGCTTTATTATTTGTCGGATTTTCCTACGAGGCAAAAGCTCAAGAACCCGCATTGAAGGTCGCAGAAGTGCAACCAGAGCCTGTAGGAGGCTTAAAATCTTTTTTTGAATATCTAGAAACCAATCTACAATATCCGCAAGAAGCCAAAAATGTACGCCTTGAAGGGCGTGTAATGGTGCGTTTTGTCGTTGAACTTGATGGAAGTCTAAAAAACATTGAAGTTGTCAAAGGAATTGGTGGTGGCTGTGATGAAGAAGCAGTTAGACTTATCAAAAATGCGCCAAAGTGGCTACCTGGTAAAAATGCGGGAAAACCCGTAAGAGTAGAAGTTACTCGCCCAATAGCTTTTAAATTACAGTAATTTTAGAGTGTTTTTTACTGTTTAATCTTATTGAAGTCCTTTTCTAATTAGAAAAGGACTTCTTTTGTAGTAGAAATCCTAAAATCACTTTTTACCTATAATACATCATATCTTATTTAGGTACTTCCACAGATTGTACAATTTGGTTAATAACTTCCTCCACATTGATACCTATGCAAAAATAGGTATTCATAAGGTTGTTATATTTTTATTTGTTGATAATTACCAAAATATATGAAACTACAAAACAGATAAAAGTAATTGATATTCCTATTAAAGGAGCTTTGAACCAATATTTTTTTGCCAACCAAACATAAAATCCAATGGTTGTGATATTAAACAAAAAAAAGAAATGTTCAGTTTGTAAAATACTAAAGTGTTTAACTGCCAAGTAAATATTTATTACTCCAATAAATATTGCTCCACTACTATGACTTGCATTAAATCCTATCCAAGCATTCCACATTGTTGTTTCTTTTGTCAAAATGGGACTTGTAAGATGCATTTCTTTTTTCAAATTCTCATTTCTGGGCAAAAATTTATTTGTAAAAAATGTATATACTAAGTGAATAATTCCTAAAAATGTTATTATCACAGAGCCTAATATCCAAAAATATTGTGATGTTATCATTTTGATGTTGTAAAAAGTTGTTAATCAGCTACTTTATCTAGGCACTTCCACAGATTGCACAATTTGGTTGATAACTTCTTCTACATTGATACCTTCCATTTCTTTCTCTGGTGTAAGCATTACTCTATGCCTTAGCACAGGAAAAGCTACATATTTAATGTCGTCTGGCGTGATAAAATCTCTTCCTTGCATTGCTGCGTAAGATTTTGACGCATTGAGTATAGCAAGAGATGCACGAGGAGATGCCCCCAAATACAAAGAATGGCTATTGCGTGTTGCGCCTACAATAGTTGCAATGTAGGTAAGCAAATTATTTTCAACGTGTATTTTCTTGATAATCAGGCGGTAAGCCTCTATTTCTTCTCCTGAAATAACAACTTGTACTTCTTGTAATTGGTGTGCATTTCCACGTTGTGTTGCTTTGACAAGTATTTGTACTTCTTCTTCTAATTTCGGATAATCAATTTCAATTTTGAATAAAAAACGGTCTAATTGTGCCTCTGGAAGTCTGTAAGTGCCTTCCTGTTCTATTGGATTTTGTGTAGCAATCACCAAAAAAGGTGGCGGCATTGGGTAAGTATGCCCATCAATGGTTATCTGACGTTCTTCCATTACCTCAAAAAGTGCAGCTTGCGTTTTGGCAGGCGCACGGTTTATCTCATCAATAAGTATCAAATTAGAGAAAATAGGACCTTTTTTAAACTCAAATTCTGATGTTTTGAGATTAAAAATAGACGTTCCAAGCACGTCTGAAGGCATCAAATCTGGAGTAAACTGAATACGAGAAAAATTGATAGCAATAATTTTTGAAAGAAGTTTTGCAGTAAGCGTTTTTGCGACACCTGGCACACCTTCTAGCAAAATATGCCCGTCAGCAAGCACAGAAGCAATAATCAAATCAACTACTTTTTCTTGCCCGACAATTACTTTACTAATTTCGTGTTTGATATTGATAACGGCATTACGCAAAACGCTCAAATCAATACGTTTTTCAAAAATATTCTCTTCTATTTTCTGATTATTTTCATTAGAACTTTCGTTAGTATTTTCGTTGTTCTCGTTATTTAAGTTGATATTTTCTTTTTCCATTATTTGATTTTGATGTAATTTTGATGCTTTTAATCACTACAAAAGTAATGAAAATTACAGAAATAGCAAATAAGTAATTGTGAATTTTTAATTGTGAATTGTGAATGACTACAAAATGTTAATAATCAATTTGTTATATATAACTTCTATTACCCAGTTTGATTTTTGGTAACTGTTTAGGTTGTATTTTGAGGGGCAAGCCCCATAGCCGTCAGGCTAGTTCATTTACTCTTATTTAGGCACTTGAAGTTCTTTGCACCGTCAGCTAAAGCAGACGGCAAAATAGACTTTAAAGCACTTGAAGACTATATTTCTGTTTTTTTACTTTCTTTGCCGTCTGCTTTAGCTGACGGTGCAGAGATATTTGAGTGCCTA
>JANYGM010000216.1 GCA_025362415.1 bacterium | reverse complement strand
GACATTGATAAATTGTATTAAAAATCCTGAAAGGATTTAATAGAATTTTTATTACTTGATTATCAAATGTTTAGCACAAATGAATATCAAAACCACCCCTAACCCCTCCTTGAAAAGGAGGGGGACAAAACTCCCCTCCTTTCTAAGGAGGGGCTGGGGGTGGTTAAGAGGTAATTTATTACATAAATAGCTCATAATCAAGTTATAAAAACTCTAATACTTCTCAGAAGTTTATAGAAAACTTGTTCCGAATTCTAAAAATAAGCAAAAGGTAAGTCCCCACAAAATCCCACTAACAAACATTGTAAAAATAATTCTTTCTTTTGGTACGCCAAGCGCAACAGCAATGCCACTTCCTCCCAAAGGACTAAGCAAAATGGGCGTTAGAAGTGCTATGCCCCATATTCCTGTGCGTTTCCACACACGTACAAGAAAACGCTTTTGCTTTGAAAATACTTTTTTTACTTTATTTTTTTGAGATGGTCTATTCTTGTACCAAATACGTATTTTTTCACCAAAAAATGACATTACAAGGACTGTGGTCATAAAACCTGAAAGTGTCAGTAAAAACGCACCTAAAAAACCTATTTGAACGCCATAAGCTAGGGGTGGAGCTAAGGCAAATTTTACCATAGCCATCAGAAAAACACTTAAATACTTTATAAACATAGTTTTTTGTTTTGGAATAAATTTGCTACCGTACATTGTTTTAAAAAGCATTGTGGTCTGTACCGTAATGCAATGAAGGTCTGACCATAATTCTTTTTAAAACGAACTTACTTTTTGTTATTAGTGGTCAGACCTCCGTTCCACTACGGTACAGACCACTAATAACAAAGAGTGTATGGTAACAAATGGAATAAACACAAATATATGGAAAAAATGGTATTTGACAGTCGTTTTATGTCAATATTTTTGCAGGAAGTCTATTATCAAATGTATTTTTTGCACTTACATAATCCCATAAAAACTTAGAAAAGTACAATTTAAAGAAATAAATTGCACTTTTTTGTGATAAAATCCTTGTACTTTTACTTTTTATCAGAAAAAAGGGTATCTTTGCACTTTATTTTGTTCCACGAAAAAAAGTACAATGGAAAATATTATAAGTAATTTGTCTGTTTGGGGAGTAATAGCAATGCTTTTTACTGCGTTTAGAGTGAGTATGACTATCTTTCAGGCAGCAACATTTGATAGAGGTTTACGGGTAGGTAAGATTGTCTTACATAAATTTAGGTTCTTTTTTGCAGTTGAATATAAGTCTTTGATTGCCTTGATAATAAGTATTTCTGTGTTGTTTTTTGTAACAAGTGGCGCAAATAACACAAATATAATACTAAGTAGCACTTTGACGGGTGTTTTTTGGCTTTTTATCTTGCTGATGGGTGCATCTTTGGGGCTTGCAATGTATTTGGAAGAACTTATGAGCAAAATACAAGAATCTTCACGAATACAAAAAATATTATATGTCGTCTTTTGTACTAATATGCCTATTAGTGTTGGCACTATTTTACTTGGAATAAGCAGTAATATTTTGCTTTTTTGGCATTATGGAGATTTATTTGCCAGCAACGACACGCTAATAATGGCGTTTTTGTCTGTAATGATGGTAGCTTTTTCACTTGTACAAATCTCGTACAAACTATGGAAACACAGCACACAATATGCGCCAATGCCTTACCAAAACCTTCTTATTTCACACGAAAGAACAGATATTTTACTTGCTACACTGATGAGTGTTGTTGTTTTGAGTGCAAATATTCCACAAAATAATATCAAAAATGATATTGCTTCAAATGATACTCATAGCATTATTTTTGGGCTTTTCTGGGCAGGCATAATGCTTTTTTCTTCTTCTCTTATCAAAACCGCAAAAATATTAGGATTTATCCAAACGAATATTTGGCAAAATATCTCTCTAAAACTTGTTTTAAATATCTTTTTAGCTTTTTCTGCTTGGTTTTTTGTAACACATTTTTTGCCTACATTTTGGATAGAAAACCACAAAGAAATTTCTCATACCACTATCCTTTTCGTAATGATTTTTGGGCTAATCACAAGTTTTGTAAATGATTTAAGCAATAGTTTTGCCTATCAAATCAGTTTTAAAAACAAAATTATACAACATATTATCAGTATTTTTGCGCTTGTGTTGTCTGTGGGTGCATTTTTGTATGCCTACACACAAGCAGGACTTTTGGGTGTGATGCTTGTTTTGGTGGCTATGCTTGCTAATTTGCTCACAGAACTAAAACCAACTACATAAGCACGAAGGAAGAGGTATGAAGTACGAAAAATACATCAAAAAAATATTATGATTCTATAATCCTAAAAAATCTTAGTTTACTTTTTTTGCAGGGTTTCCAAAAACGGTTGTGGCTTTTTCTACATCAGCCACGACCACACTACCCACACCTATACGAGCATTTGCGCCTATTTTCACGCCTGCAACCACGACTGCACCAGTACCTATGAAGGCGTTTACACCTATTTCTACATCTGCACCAATGACTGCACCTGCACCAATTTGCACAAAATCAGCTATTTTAGCGTTATAATCTATGCAAGCATTGGCACTTATAATGCAATGATTGCCAATAATGGCATTTGTATTGATGCTAGCACCTAACGCAATAAGGTTTCCGTGACCAATAACAGCATTTTCAGCAATATTAACTAGTTTATGAATGGCATTGACAGGCATCATTTTGCGCTTTTCAAGCAACATTCCAACTAAATTCTTGCGTAATTTTGCATCATCAGTAGCTACAAAAGCCTCACATTTTTTGCCAATAAGTTTCAGAAACCCATCATCATCAGTATCTCCAAGCACCGACACAAGATTTATTTCTGTATGATGAAGTTTTTTATCATCATCTAAAAAGCCATAAACAACCACATTATGACTTGTAAAAATATCTAACGCAACTGCACCAAGCCCATTTGCACCAAAAATAATAACAGGATTTTCCATTTAGATAGTTGTGAATTGTGAATTGTAAGTTATGAATTATGAGTTGAAATATAATTGACAATAAATAATTGTATTTATTTGGGTCTTTGTGGTAATCAAGTAATGAGTTGTAAATAAAATTCTAATTTTGTATTTCTTAATGAACTTAGTGTTAAGAAAAAAAACGAAATAGGAAGTTATTTACAATGTATTACTAAGTTGTTTTTTAATTATAAATATTTTGTATTCATTCCTAATTCACAATTCCTAATTCACAATTCCTAATTCACAATTACTAAAATATTTGTTCATCTTCAAAATACTCCATAATATTTATTTTGAGCAGTTTTTCTTGTTCCAAAAGGTCAAAATGAGGAAGTTCTTTGGCGAGTGTCCAATGAGGCCAGCCGTCTTTATCCAGTCCGTCAAGGGTATAAAAACCTGTTTTACTAAGCACTCTACAAACGGCAATATGCATCAAATCTTGTTTTTCTTCCTTAGAAAAATTCCTAAATCCTTGCCCAAGTTCTTGCACCCCAACCAACAAAAGTACACCATTTACGTCTTTTGGACGTGCATTAAGTGCTTTTTGAATACGGTTGAGTAGCTGTCCCCAACGAAATTCTAATTCTAAATCTTCTGTTTCCGTTTTATTCTTATTCATTTGTTATTTCTGTTGTTTCCAAGTCCTCAATTATCTCTACTTTTATGCCTTGTTGCACTTGTAAGAAGAGTTTTAGGGTTTTTTCTGATAGTTTTTCTGTTTGAATTTCTACTTGTTTCAAAATCTCTACCAAACTATTTACTTTGCCTTCTGTGGTAAAATATTTATTGATAATGACTATTCTTTTTTCTTTCAAAATGCAATAGCCCGACTTAAAATTACCTTTTTCGTAGCGTAAAAAGTAGTCAGATTCAGCAAAAATATCTTCCAGTTTTGTCAGAAAGGCGGGCGTATATTTGAGTTCCATAAGGAAGAAGTACGAGATAAGAGGTACGAAGTACGAATATAAAGCTTTGATTATGAAGTTATTATAAGACCTTATCCAAAATATGAATAAAACCGTTTGTTGCTTCAATATCTGCGGTATTGACGTTGGCATTTCCAACCTTTGTTTTATCTCCATCTTTTTTGATAGTCAGCGTATTACCTTGAATAGTCGTAAGAATTTGCCCATCTTTTAAGTCCGAAATCTTATATTTTCCTTTTACAATATGCGTTTTTGCAATCTTGGTCATTAGTCCTTGATTGGCAACTAATTGCTCTAGTTTTGCCTCTCCAAGTGCCATAAAAGCTGCTTTGTTGGGTGCAAAAACAGTATAATTATCTTTGGTGAGTTCATTGGCAATATTGGCGGCTTGCACGAAAGAAAAGAAAAAAGCAAGTTCACTATCTTCTCCACCATTAAGCATATCAAAAACAGGTGCTAATTGTTTTTTAGTTTCTTTTTGGGTAGTTTGAGGTACATTTTGAGTGTTAGTTGTTGTTTTTTCTACCGTTTTCTCGCCACAAGCAAATAGCATTGTTGCTACGCTTATGCCTATTATTGATAATTTGATATTCATATTATTTAGTTGAAATTTAATTTTGATGCTTTTATTGGTGGCACAAATATAAATAATAATTTAATCAAAAAAAACCTTTTTGTACTTAAAATAAAAAAGCTAATTAAAGTCAAAGACTTTAGTTAGCTTTTTTAGGAAATTCAACCATTTATATTTAACTTCTTAGTACCAAATAAGCCTTTCCAAATTTTGGAAAGGCTTATTTGAGTATTCATTCACAATTCACAATTCTTTAGTTTTTGATAAGTTTTGTTTGCAAAATTTGTTCTCCTATTTGCATACGTACCACATACATACCTGCAGGAAGTTGTATTGTTTGATTTGAAAGTTGTTTTTCTACTTCCAAAATATCTCCAAACAAGCTAATTACTTCTTTTCCTGTGATACTAAACACTTTCAAAGTTACGGTTTCAGTTGGCAAAACATTCCCTAAAACAAGTTTTACTTCTCCCTGTGTAGGATTTGGGATAATGGTAAGCTGATAAGTGTTTGTTTTTTGATTATTTAGATAAATAATTTTAGAATATTTGAAAATACCATTATTATCAATCAATTTTAGGCGGTAATAAGCTACATTTTTGTAATTTTTATCAAAGAATTGATAGTTTTTTATTACATCAACCCCACCTAACGCATTTTGAGAACCAATTTTTTCAAAAGATTTTCCATCAAAAGACTTTTCAATATCAAAACCTTTGGCATTTAGCTCACTCACCGTAATCCAGTCTAATTGTGCGTGATTATTTTGATTGATTTTAGCATCAAAAGAAACAATTTCAATAGGTAAAGGATTAAAAATACTGATACTACCTAGCGTAAACGGACTAAATGAACTTATTGCAGCAGCACTTGTAATAGTTCCGTAGGTACTACTAATTACGTTTGTGGCTGAATTGCCTTTGTTTTCCCATTCTGCACCGTCCCAGTGTGCTATACGCATATCAGACTCAAAACCATTTGTGATTTTACAACTGCGAGTATCTTCATAAGCAAGTGTAATAAATACATCAGAAGTTCCATTAGTGCGTTGTAAGTCCCAATATTCACAATTATCTACGTGGTTGAGTGTTAAAGCACCTTCAGCTTTGACAGCACTAGAATTGTAAGGATTAGCAAGGTAAGTTCTATCATAGGTAGCCGTAAAATGGTCTGTAATACTTGCAGGTGCAGATATTCTTACCAAAGAATAATAGTTTTCATCACCTACAGGGAAATCAAAAGCAGTATTGCCTACTTTTCTTACAAAACCAGCGACATATTTACTTGTGCCTGCACCTGTTACAGATGAACCAGCCAAAAATTCTACTCTTGCAGTTGTAGCGTTGTTTGCAGTAATGATACCATTCGTAAAAGTCAAATTACTTGCTATCAACATATTGGTATTGCTAAGACTTAATCCAGCAGTATTATTAAGAATGACGTTAGTAAAAGTTTCTGTTCCGCCTGTGGTAGTGATGGTTTGCGCTGTTGTTCCTTTGAAATTTATTGTACCATTTCCTTCTGTGAAGTTGGCAGTTCCTTTTTGATTGTCCCAGTTGCCATAAACTTCTAAATTATGTGTACCAGTTGCAAAAAAAGATAGTATTTTTGTGGTAGAACTAGCTATTGTAATGTCCTTACATTGTGCTATTCCACTAAACTCTGACGCATAGGTAGCATTACTTTTTATTTCTGGGCTGTTGTCTGTGGTAAGAGCAATAGTTACGTTGGTTGTTGCTGTTGGAATAAGATAGTCGTCCCAATTTTTACAATCAAACCAATTCGTATTAAGCGTTCCTACCCATTTGCCATTTACCAATGTACCTGCTGTTATTACAAAATTAGGAGAAGAGGCAGCATTATAAAGTGTACAATTAGCATAAGTAGTCCAATTAGCAACATTGGAAATTCTATCTATCCAATCTCTTTTTGTTGTAGCAGTGGCAGTTCCTGTATAACGAGTATAGTTTCCAGCTGAAATACTTGTAATAAAACATCTTGTATTGGGATAGATACCTGACTCACCAGAGTTATCCACAAAATCATTCCAAGCACTTTCACTATTAAAACCAAAAAGGATTATTCCTCCTGTATAAGTAGCATTATGCACTCCTGGAGGATTATTCCAAGCACCTCCTTGCATAAAATAAAGCTGGTCACCTCCACTATTCATATTGATTGTAGCACCACTTCCCAAATCCGCAAAAGACCAATTAGTAGCTATTGGCACAGAGCCAATAGAAGGTAATTTAAACGTAATTTTTGTGCCTGCTGTGATGGTTGCAGCTCCATTATAAGTACATCTTACTGCACCTTCACTATCTCCCCACTGATTAGCATTGACACGTTGCCAACCGTTATCTGTCATATCAAAAGTAGTACCTATTATAATATCTTTAAAACAAATAAAAGTAATAAAATCACTATCATCACCACTACAAACATTATCATTGGTATTAAAAGCTACAATAGCAAGGTCTCCTTTTTCAAAGATAGTACCCACAGTATCATCATTTATAATGGTAACAGTAATACTTGTGGGAGTTCCAATAGTGCAACTACCTGTAGCAGTTTGTAGTGTAAGAATAAATGTTCTGTTTCCATCAATTATTGCATTATTGATGATAGGAATATTGAGTGATTGAGTTGTAATAAATCCATCAAAATTTAGGGTAGCAGGTGAGGTAAATGTAAAATCAGTTCCTTGTACGCCTGTGCCACCTGTGAGAGCCACATTTACATTACAAGCATTAGCAATGCTTTGATTTACAGTAACATTTATTGAGCCTCCATTTTCTGCAATACTTGCTGTTGCAGAGGAAAAAGAGAATGTAGGAGGGGTTACTGTTCCCGTAAGAGGAACAAGAAAAGTAGTTGCTATGCCACCTCCTGTATGTGTAATGTTTCCACTTAGCGCACCTACACTTGCACTTGATGTGATGCGAGCATAGATTGTAGTTGCTGAAAGTGTAGCACTTGCAAAAGGAACATTTAAGCTAGGAAAGAATGTTGTATTAGTAAGAGAAATTTCAAAACCAGTAGGAGCAGTTAAGACAATATTACTAGGGAAACCTGTTAAGTTTGAACCAGAAAGAGAATAATTTTGCGAAGCTGAAGCAGTACCAAAAGGCGTGCTACCAAGTGCTAAGGAAGTTGGAGATGCAACAAGGGTTGGACCTATGGCTGTTACAATGCCATTAAGTGTAAAATCATCTAATCTAAATGTTCCAGTTCCTGTAGCACCAGAAAGAGAAATAACAACCGTAACTGTTCCTGTAATACCACTAATAGGTAATCCCGTTGTTATTGTGCCTATTGAGACACCAGTTGTTGGAACTGTACCACTTCCAACTGCATTGCCATTGATAGTCATAGAGTAGTTTTGAGCACCCATATTGCTTCTTTGTCTCCAAAAACTATAAGAGTTTACTTGCAGTTGAAACCCTGCATTTACATTAAAAGTAAGTGTAATAGTAGGCGTTCCACCTGAATTATTAAGTGAAATAGCCTGCCCACTACTACCTCCAAAACTTGTCCAAGTATTTGTACTATTTACCCAAGACGAAGAGCTTAAATTGGCATCTAAGGTAGTAGGTACAACAGTATAAGGGTGTGTAGATATTGTTGTTGTCCCAAAATTATGAACATAAATTTGCCCCCAACTTTCCCCCGCCATCATCAGCAAGAAAAATAAAAATACATTTAATTTTTGTGTAATGGTTTTCATTAGAGATTTATTATTTATTGTTTAAAATAGTTTTTTATGTAAGATTATTTTCTGCAAATTTATGTATATATGCTAGATAAAAGAAAAAAGTAACCCATTTTAATAAAAAAACAATATTTATTAACATTAAGATAATACACTTTCTGAAAACGTATTGTAAAAAATTTGACTTATTTAACTCTTGCTAACAATACAACCTTAGAAAGTTTCTTTTGTTCGTCAAAAGCAGGCAAATAAGTTCCTTTAAGCAAAATTGCACTACCATCTTTGGTTATGCGCTTAAACTCCCCTGTGTGAGGCTGCCCAAAAAGCACTTTTTTCCAAACACTTTCATACGCTTTTATCTCGTCTGTGGGGATTGTAATACGCTCATTGTAACCTATCACCTCTATATTAGCATAGCCTGTTGTTTCTAAGTATAAATTACTTGCACTTGTGATAATTCCATCTAGAGAAATCTCTAATTTGGCGTGTGTTTGCAAAAGCCCATTAAGCAAGGAATTATTAAGGCTATTATTATGGTTGATTTGGCTAATTTCTTCTTCTAATTGTGCTTTTGTAGTTAGAAAAAGTGTTTTTTCTTTCAAAAGTTCTGCTTCTTTTTCTGCTAGTTGTGTGGCAATATTACCTGAATTTTTCAAAAGTTGTTTTGTATTGACATTTATTTTGGCGTTGGCAACTGTTGCCCCAAAACTTTGGCAAATAGTTTTTATAAATTCCTGCTGATAATCTTCTAATTTATGAAAAGAGGCTATTTCAGCTACTCCATATACTTTTTCGTTCACTCGGATAGGCGCAAGAAGCAAACTTTTGGGTTTAGCATTGCCCAAACCAGACGTAATATGTATATAATCTGCAGGCAAATCATCAATATAAATACTATCATTTTCCAAAACACAACGCCCTACAAGTCCCTCACCTATTGCAATCTCTTTTTGGAGATATTTACGGCGTTCATTGGCATAGCCTGCAATAGTTTCTATAAATTCTTTTTGTGGATTTGTATCATTGATAAGATAAATAGCCCCTTGCAAAGCATCTACATAGGTTATGACTTTTTTAATAAATAAAAAAGAAATTTCTGCAATATCTGCATTTTGGTTATCTCTCAATAAATCAGAGAAAATAGCCACACCATTAACAGACCAATTTCGTTTAGCTTCCTCATCAGAAATACTTTGAAGTTGGTCACGCATTCGTGAGAGAGCCGTTCCCAAACCTTCATTATATTTGAGAGAACCCATATCTGCAGAAAAATCTCGCTGACCAATTTTGTTCACAAAAAGTTCTGCATCTTCTATATTTTCATCAATTTTACGCAACTGAAGCATTATTTTTTCTATTTCCTCTGGATAATCATCTCTGGTGATAGCTACAAGACCAGGCTCACTCAAACTTTGTGCAAAGCGGTTTATCTCGTCTAATGGTTCTAACAAATAATAGCTTACAAAATATGCTAATAAAATAATAAAAGCCAGCGTATTGAATAACATAAATATTTCAAAAAGTATATTTACATCATCAAATAGCAACAAATACCCCAAATCTGCGCTCATACAGATAAATAAACAAAATAAAACGAGATGGTATTTGGTGCGTAAAGACAGATTTTTCATAAAAACAAGATAAATAATGGTTTTTCTTTTGGCAATATAGCACACATTTAGCTGATTTTCAAAAATTATAATGTATTTTAAGCGAACTTCCCAAAATACTCCCATTTTTAGAATGTTTTTGTTTTTATTTTCATTTAAAAATATACCACCTTTGAGGTATGTTTATCTAGATATACTGTAACTGTTTAGGTTGTAAATAATGTATTGTAGATACGTCACCGCAGTGCGTATCCACGTAGAGCAATGTATTTATGCCAAACTAATTATTGTGCTTTTGTTTACTTTCGTGTTGTCCTATGTGGATACGCAAGCGGAACGCTGCGGTGCGTATCTACAAACCTAAACAGTTACGATATACTTAGATAACGACATTGATAAATTGTATTCAGCCCCAGCAGGGCGTTATATTTATAGGAAAATAAGTGTATTTTGTATTCCGCTCCAGCGGAGCGAGATATTTATAACACTATAACTATTTTATAGCCCTTTGATTTATCAAGGATTACGAAAAAATATAACAAATTAACAATGTCGTTATCTAAATCAGAAACTTAAAAGCACATTTGTCGTCAGGTGAAAACATCTGACGACACAGGGAAAAGCCTTTCCAAACTTTGGAAAGGCTTTTTTGATTTAAATACTTTACATTCGTACCTCGTACTTCTTACTTCGTACTTTTTTTACGGTTTGTTGTATTGATTATATTTTTTAAATTTTTCTTTACTCAAATCCCCATTTTTAACAGATTTGATGAATTGCGCCCACGCAAAAGGATTAAGTAATTGCAATGTAGGGAACATATATTGGTTGTTTATTTGGTATTCTTGTGAGCGCATATTGTATTGTGCTGCTGTTCCGCCATCTGCTTGTGTGCGCATTGCAAGTTTTTCAATAGTTTCTGGAGAAAGACGTTTCTTTATTTCTTTTAGTTCTTTGCTTTCTAACTCACGTTTTAGAAAAGCCTCTTTAAAATCTCTTTCCGTTGGATAAGGAAACACTTCAACAGGGTTCAACATTTGGGTTTGCTCGCTCATACCCACATAAACGGTATAATCTTCTGTTTTATCTGCAGGAACTTTGTAATAAATGGTTCTATGAGATACAAAAGAAAATACCAAACTATCTCCTGGCATTACTATCATAGAAAATTTGCCATCTTCATCTGTGGTTGTGCCTACACCTGCGGAAGGCAATATTACGTGAGCATAAAGCATTGGTTTTTTTGTGTCTGTGTCAATTACAGTTCCCGACAAACGCAAAGTAAGACGGTCTCCTTGTCCAAAAACATCAACAGAAAACATTACCAAAGACATCAAAACAAACATAAAGCAAAGAAAAAACTTCTTTTTACTGGGATAAATGGTATAATTGAGTTTATAGACTTGCATATTGGGTATATTTAACTTATTTATTGGGTATTTTTGAATGAATAACCAAAGATAACAAAAAAAAGTTTGTGTTTTTAGAATAATGTAAAATAATAAAGTATATTTGAATTGACAAATAAATTAGAGATGCGAATATCATTCAAAAACAACATAAATTACTATTTTAAGTATTGTTTCAATTATTCCCCTAAAAATATCTTTTTTGCTTTCCTTACTTTTTTATTAGCGCAAAATACGCTAATAGCGCAAAATACGCAAGAAAAAGAGATAGAAGAAATAAAAAAAATATGCAAAGAATTATGCGAAATCAATATTAATAGTAAATATTATAGTTTATATCAAAAATTAGACCAAAAATTATTGCTTCTTCCTATAAAAACTGCTACACAAATAGCGGAAAATAACCTCTTGCTTTTTAAAGAATGTAATAATCTCTTTCTTATTCCTCACGCTTACCTTAGTATTTGGCGACTACCACGAACCATAGAAGAGCAAAATATAGAATATCTACTCAAAGCTGTTGATTTTGCTAATAAAAACAATTTCCAACTAGAAATAGCCGTTACAAACAGAAGTCTTGGAGAGATGTTTAGCCAAACAGGAGAAGATAATAAAGCTCTTTTAAAGTACAAGGAAGCCCATAAACAGTTTTTAGCACTTGGCTACAAACAAGATGCTATCATCACACGCTACGAAATGGCTATGATTTTCTATAATGCTTTTCAGTATCAAGATGCTAGAAAATGTTTTATGGAAATAACAGAGGGAGAATTTGAAATGTTGCCTGTGCGTTATCAAATCAATACTTGGAATGCTATTGGGCTTATTCACAAACACAAAAAAGATAACCACGTTGCCCTTATTTATTACGAAAAAGCACTTGAAGTAGCTAAAAAACACCAAGATTTACTTTGGGTGGGTATTATTTCTGGTAATAAAGGAGATATTTATAAAATTCTTGACAAATTTGACATTGCAGAAGAACTGCTAAAAACTGATGTAGCTTATAGCATACAATTTGGAGAAATAGCTAATGCTGTTATTTCCCTCAATGCCATTTCTAATATTTATATAGAACAAAAACGCTTCAAAGAGGCAGAAGAAAATCTTATTAAATCTGTGGAACTTGCCAAGAAAATGAAAGAAAAAGATTTTTTGGTCAAATCTTCTATTTATACTTCTTATACAGAGTTTTATAGCATTCAAAATGATTTTCAAAAAGCATACGAATACCAAAAGAAAAAAGAAGAAATACTTGATACGCTCTACAAATACAAGAAAAGTAACGAAACTAACAAGTTTCAGATGCAAGATTTGCTCAAAACTAAAAACCAAGAAATTATTTCTATCAGAAAAGAACAAGAAATGCAAGACAAATCTTCCTTTTTTAGAACTATTGCCTTTGTCGCAAGCACTATTTTTCTCCTTATTTTGGTCTGTTCTTTCTATTTTACCAATAAAAAACAAAAAATTGCCAACGCAATTCTCAATCTTCAAAAAGAAGAAATACAACAGCAAAGAGAAGAGATTTCGGCGCAGAAAGATGATATTGCTGCAAAAAACAAAACACTCAACTTTTCCAATGCACAACTAGAACTAAAGATTGCTGAACGCACAAAAGACCTCTCTAATGCCAACAACGAACTTATTTCTTATAATGGGCAGTTAGAACAGTTTGCCTATATCATTGCCCACAACCTGCGTGCGCCTGTAGCACGTATGTTGGGGCTGGTAGATGTCTTCAAAGCTAGTGGACTGCTCAATACTGACAACAGATTTTATATTGATAAAATAGAATTTTCTGCAAAGGAACTCAATGAAATCATTGGAGACCTTAATAAACTGCTTGAAATCAAAAATAATCTTAAAGATTTTAGAGAAGATGTGGATTTAGAAAGCAAATTTATTCACACTTGTACTACCTTAGAACGTCAAATAAGAGAAAATAATGTTGTTTTTGATGTTGATTTTCAAGTAAAGACTATTCATTCTGTAAGTCTTTATATTGATAGTATTTTTTATAATCTTGTCAGTAATGCTATCAAATATAGAAACATTGATAAGCAAGTCTATATACAAATCTCTTCCAGAAAAGATAAAAATATGACTATTATTACCGTTAAAGACAATGGAATGGGTATTGATATGCAAAAATATGGCGACAAAATATTCAGCCTTTACAAACGCTTTCATAGTCACGTAGAAGGAAAAGGAATGGGGCTACATCTTGTCAAGCTACAAATAGAAACATTAGGCGGAACTATCAAAATAGACAGCAAATTAGACGAAGGAACAACTTTTACTATTGCTTTTCCTACTGTTGAACGTATTTAAGCGGCGTATTCTGGTCTGTGTGTTACGAAATGCAGCACATTTAGAGAGTTTTTTGTTATCCAGTTGGTATAAAATGCTGCCATAAACTTCTGTGAGGCAATATCATCAACTTTCCAAAGGGACTAAAAATAAATCATATCCAATTTCAATGTCATTTTTTCGCCTGATGCCTTAAAACTTGCTTGTTTGAAACTAGGACTTTTGATAGTTGGGCGGTAATTATTAGAAAAAGCATAACCTTCTTTGGGAATGCCAAAAAAGTTTTTGTCCATATCTCCATTATTATTCTCGTCGTGGAGAAGTGCAATGGCATATTCTGTCTGTGGTTTGCAAGAAAATTCTATAAATGCCTGTTTGTTTTTTATCTCCATAACAGAAGATTTAAGCGCATTTTTATGGTTTTCAGGAAAGCCTTTTTCTTTATCAAAAAGTGTTATCAAAACCTTTCCGTTGTTGTTTTTCAGCCCAATTATTTCTACCCTCACAATGCTTACATTAGGGTTTTGTGCTTTCACAAACGTAGAAATGCCTAAAAAAAGCATTGAAAATAGTAGAAATATTAAATGTTTTTTTTTCATTTTTGGTTAAGTTTTCTAAATTAAATTTCATTTAGTGCAATGATTACAAGAATTGTACCACATTGTAGCAGTAAGAAATACAAATGTAAAACTTTGATTATTAAGTTATTGTAAAAAAATAAAATTATTAGATTTTCATTCCTAAACCACCACACGACTACCATTTTTACCTTTCACGACCTCTATTTTTGCATCAATACGTTCTTTCAGCTCTGCTACGTGAGAAATAATCCCAATCATACGGCTACCACCCTCCAAATCCACGAGTGTACGAATAGCCAAATCAAGCGTTTCTGCATCAAGTGTTCCAAAACCTTCATCAATAAATACTGCATCTAGCTTAATAGCCCCTTTTTTAGAGGAAGCAATATCAGCAAGCCCCAATGCCAATGCCAAAGAAGTAAAAAAAGTTTCTCCCCCAGAAAGTGTGCTTACATCACGGTAAACGCCTATTGCGGTATCCAAAATCTCAAAATCAAGGGTTGTATTTTGCGTGAGGCTGGCAACATCTTTTCTAAAAAGTTGATAACGCCCTTGCGAAAGTACCTCCAAACGCTTATTTGCGTACATAATAACCTCTTCCAAAAATACAGCAAGCACATAGCCCTCAAATTTTTGCTTTACTACGCCAGTCAAAGTGCCGTTAGCAATTTTTGCAAGTTCAAATACTTCATCATATATTTTTTTGCTTTCTGTTGCTTTTTGCAAAAACTGTTCTAAATCTTTTTTCTGTTTGAGAAGATTAGTTTTGAGAGATTTTTTGTCGGAAAATTCTGTTTGTAGGCTTTCTAAAAACTGTTTTTTCTCTTTTTCAGTTGATTTAAGTAACTGTAAATCAGGTTTTTGAGTTGTGCCTATTTTTTGTTTTTGCAGATTAAACGTAGTTTCTAAACTATTTTTAGTTTGTTTGAAGTTTTCAATAGAAACTTTGATATTGTATTGTTTTTTTTCATCATACAAAGCATCTAAAACGGCTTTTTCGTCTTCAAATCCTTGTAAAATAAGCTGTTGTTGCAATAAAACTTGGTTTTCTTTGACTTCTGTTTCCATTATTTCTTTTTGCAAAATAATTTCTGCTCGTGAGCCAGTCAAATTGCTTTCTGTTTTGCAAATTTTCTCTCTTTGGGTCATATCTTCTTTTATAACTGTTTCATTTTCAGTTATTTGAAGTTGATATTTGGAGATATTTTTGTCAATGTCGCTAGCTGATTTTATTTCTGCTGGAAGAAGGATTTTCTTGTCGTTAAAAATGAAATCTTGCTTATCTTTTTGCTTAGAAATTTCAGCAAATTCAGCATTTTTTTGTTCTGTATTTGTTTGATTTTCAGTTATTTCTGTTTTATTTTTCTCTAAATCCGTAGTGATTTTCAACAATTTTTTTGTAGCATTTTGTGCTTCTTTTAAGTTGTTTTGGTGAGAATTTAGTAAATTTTCAAAAGTTGTTTCGTCCAAACCTGCCAATTCTCCTAAATTATCACTTAAAAACTTGATTTTCTGATTGTTAGCAGCTAATTCGTTATTTTTATTTTGATAATTTTTGAGCGCATTATCATAATTTTTTTGTGCTTTTTCTATATTCTTTTGCGCAATTTCTAATATTTCGTCAGAGATTTTTTCAGCAGAAACACTTGCACTTGCATTTGCAGGCGTTGGGTGCGTAAGTGAGCCACATACCATACAAGGCGCATTATCAACGAGTTTGCTTGCCAAAACAAATGCCTGATTACTGCGCCAAGCCTTTTCTGTTTG
>JANYGM010000206.1 GCA_025362415.1 bacterium | reverse complement strand
TAAGCTAAAATCATACAACTTGATTTTTACGAATGCGACTAAGCGTTTCTGGGGTCATACGCAGGTAAGAGGCAATATATTTGAGCGGAATTTCTTTAAATAAATTTGGGCTGCGTTTTAAAACTCTTTCTAATCTGTCTGAAAATAAAGGAGTTAGCAAATCAATTTCTCTTTCTAATTGTTGTACAATCATTAGTTCTAGGAAATTGGCATATTGTTGCAAATTCTCTAAATTTTCATTGGCAAGTGCTTGTAAATAGCTTTTGGGAATGATTTTTATAGTTGTCTTTCTGATAATATCAACGTACAAAGCAGAAGGTTTTTCTGTCATAAAAGAAGAAAAAGAATTGATAAAATAGCCTTTATAGCCTAATCTTATGGTTTGTTCTTCTGCATCATTCATCAAAAAAACTCTTACTGCACCTTTTTCTACAAAATAAAAATTTCTTTCAATTTCTCCCTCTTTCAACAAAAAATCTCCTCTAACAAAGTTTTTTTTTGTATGAATATTATCAATAATTTGCAATAATTTGTCCCTAAAAGTTAGTTTCATTTATTTTAACAAGTTGATTATCAATTCCTATTATTTTTATTAGTAATACATTGCAAATAACTTCCTAGTTAGTTTCTTTTTAACACTAAGTTCATTAAGAAATACACACTAAGAAGGCACTAAGAAATACAAAATTAGAATTTTATTTACAATTCATTACTAACCAGTTTATTTCCTTTTCTGTTGTTTATCATTTAGACGTTGCAGGCAACGTCTCTACCACAAATACACTAAACAAAATCATTTTTATTTAAAATCTTTGAAATAACGCTATTTTTTTGCACTTTTGCAACAAAATAGCGTTAAAATTTATATAAAAAACATAAGAAATTCACTCAAAAAAATATGGCAAAAGGACTTCCAACACGTCAAGAAGATTATTCAGCTTGGTACAACGAGCTAGTAAAAAAAGCAGATTTAGCAGAAAATTCTGCCGTAAAAGGTTGTATGGTCATAAAACCCTACGGCTACGCTATTTGGGAAAAAATGCAAGCACAATTAGACAAAATGTTCAAAGAAACTGGGCATTCTAACGCCTATTTTCCGCTTTTTGTACCTAAAAGTTTCTTAGAAAAAGAAGAACAACACGCAGAAGGTTTTGCCAAAGAGTGTGCTGTGGTTACGCATTACCGCCTAAAAGCAAATCCAGACAAAAAAGGTGCGCTAATGGTTGATGAAAGTGCCAAATTAGAAGAAGAATTGATAGTTAGACCTACGTCAGAAACAGTTATTTGGAGTGCCTACAAAGGTTGGGTAAATTCGTACCGTGATTTGCCCCTACTCATCAACCAATGGGCAAATGTGGTGCGTTGGGAGATGCGTACAAGGATTTTCTTACGTACAACGGAGTTTTTGTGGCAAGAAGGGCATACTGCACACGCTACAAAAGCTGAAGCGGTTGCAGAAACAGAGCAAATGTTAGAAGTTTATGCTGATTTTGCAGAGCAATTTATGGCTGTGCCTGTCATTAAAGGCATTAAAACTGCTGCAGAACGCTTTGCAGGTGCAGACGAAACTTATTGCATTGAGGCACTTATGCAAGACGGAAAAGCCCTACAAGCGGGTACATCTCACTTTTTGGGACAAAATTTCGCCAAATCTTTTGATGTTACTTTTACCTCAAAAGAAAATAAAGTAGAATATGTTTGGGGAACTTCTTGGGGCGTGAGTACACGACTGATGGGCGCACTCATTATGTGCCATTCTGATGATGAAGGACTGGTTTTGCCACCAAAACTTGCCCCAATTCAGGTGGTTATTGTGCCTATTTTTAAGACTTCGGAGCAACTTTTGGAAATAAAAAACAAAATAGAACCTATCAAAAAACAACTTCTTAAAAAAGGTATTTCTGTGAAATTTGACGACAGAGATACGCAAAGTCCAGGTTACAAATTTGCAGAATGGGAGCTAAAAGGCGTTCCTGTGCGTGTGGCTATTGGTGCAAGAGATATTCAAAATAACACAATAGAGATAGTTAGACGTGATACAAAAGAGAAAAAAGTGTATTCTATGGAAATTGTGGAGAATATTGTATCAGATATAGAAAATTTGTTGAACGAAATTCAGGAAAATATCTATCAAATTGCGCTTAAAAGACGTGAAAACTTGATTACAAACGTGGATACTTACGAGGAATTTAAGAAAGTCTTGGAAGAAAAAACAGGCTTTATTTATGCCCATTATGATGGAACAACAGAAACAGAAGAGCGCATCAAAGAAGAAACAAAAGCCACTGTAAGATGTATTCCTCTGGATAATCCACAAGAAAATGGCGTTTGTATGGTTACGGGCAAGCCTTCCACACAACGTGTGATGTTTGCAAAAGCCTACTAATCAGTAAATTATACTATAATAATTGATAAATATTTTGTCCCTCTTTTACAAAGAGGGACATTTTTTAGGTTTTACTGTTTGTAATCTTTGAATAATTCTGATACTAATATTTTTGTGGTGTTGTCTAAAACCGTTCATAGAGGCTGCTATTAGCATATTTTGCAATCAACTTTTCAGTGAAGGAGAACACGTAGAAAGACATCAAATAATCATAGAATAAAAAATATAACAAAAAGCCTTTCCAAACTTTGGAAAGGCTTTTTTGTTATTTCCCTAATTTCTTTTTTCTTTGTTTTTGGAGTTTTGTCCAATCAATAATAGCACTTATATTATCCAAAATTTTCTTAAACAACTCAAAATAAAGCGTTACATAAAGTAGCAATGACATCACCCAAATAACAATAATATTAAAATACAAAGTATCATAATAACGTCCCATAAAATGTTTTTTAGGAGCGAAAAAATGAGTACGAAAACTAAAATAGTCTTCTGGTGTAGCTGTAAAATAAATAGGATTTATCTTTTGTATGATGCGGTCTTGTGATACTAGCAAGCGTGTAGCATCAGCCGTATTTTTCACCAGTTGTTCTAGTTTTTCGTTAGAATAGCGTTTTTTGAGTTCCTGAAATACTTTCTTTTGTGCAGGCGTTTGTGTAAGGCGTGCCATTAGCTTGTCTTTCTCGTCTGCAATTTTGTTGTAAGATTTGATATAAGTTATTTGAAGTTCTTGCAGATATTTTTTTGTTTTGTCGTGAATTTCTTTTGTAAGATTTTCACGTGTAAGTTTTTCATTATCAGCAAAAACACCAGAAAATTGCGTTTTTTTCTCAAACTTAAATTCATTTCTCAATACACGCAATTTGGCATCTACATCATTTTTGAGAGAATCAATTTTAAGATTACTAAAACTATACGCAAGTTTGCTTTCCAGCGCAGGAAGATAATAAACCTTCATATACTCTGCCTCTGCGAGCTTTTTATCATATTGATAAAACATTTTTTCATATTCATTATCTTTAAATTGGCTGACCACAATAGCCTCAAAACCCCAACGAGATGCCATAATATCACCCACCACAGGTACTTTGTCTTGACTGGAAACACTTGGATTTATCTCGTCAAAATTCACTACAACACCGCCCAAAATAAGCTGTGGAATAAGCAAAATAGGAATAATAATATAAATAGTAATCACAGAATTAAACGTGGCGGAAATATTGAGCCCCAACACATTAGCAAAACACGCACACGAGAAAAACACTGCCCAATATGTACAAAACATTCCATTAATATCCAAAACCCAATGCCCAACCAGCACAAAACAAAATGTTTGAATGGCAGAAAATCCAAATAAAATGGCAATTTTGGCAGTCAAATAACTGTTTCTACTCAAATTCAAAAATGCCTCTCTTTTATTGATTTTTGCATCTTTGATAATCTCTTCAGCACTTACAGTCAGCCCAATAAAAACAGAAATAATTACGCCCATAAATATAAAGGCAATAATATTCATATTTTCGTTAAAATTGTAGCCAATTTCTCCCAAACTCTCATCAGTATTATGAAACCTCACAATATACGCCAAAATAAGTGCCAAAATAGGTGCTTCAAGCAAGTTGATGGTAAGATATTGGGTATTGCTAAGTTTTGCAAGCACATCACGAGTAAAATAAATAGTGCTTTGTTTGATGCGTGAAGGAATTTTAAGCGTTTTTACAGGCTCTTCTAGATTTGGTTTTATCTCTGGAAGAATGATTTTTGACTTAAAATTATCATTCCATTTGCGAGGAGAAACCTTGCGTTTGGTGGTCAGGCGACCATATTCATTGACAACTTTCGTTTCAATGATACTAAAAATTTGCTCTGGATTTACGTTTCCACACTCCACACACGAGCCTTCCTCTTTGTCCACAAAATGCGCCATAGTCTTAAAATAGACAATAGCCTCCACAGGATTACCATAATAAATAGGAAAACCGCCCACATCAAGGATAAAAAGTTTGTCAAACATCTTAAAAATATCAGAAGAAGGCTGATGAATCACTACAAAAATTAGCTTTCCACGCAAAGAAAGCTCTTTTAGCAAATCCATAATATTTTCAGAATCCAGAGAACTAAGTCCAGAGGTTGGCTCATCAACAAAAAGCACCGCAGGCTCACGAAGTAGCTCCAAACCAATATTTAGGCGTTTTCGCTGCCCACCAGAGATAGTTTTTTGCATCACATTGCCGACTTTGAGGTCTTTTGTTTCAGAAAGCCCTAAATTTTGTAGTGTTTTCAGCACCAAAGCATCAAGTTGTTCTTCCGAATAATGGCTAAAACAAAGTTTTGCAGCATAATAAAGATTTTGAAAAACGGTGAGTTCTTCTATCAAAAGGTCGTCTTGTGGCACATAGCCAATCAGTCCTTCTATTCGTTTTTGGTCTTTATGAATATCAATGCCGTTAATCAGCACTTTGCCCTGTGAAGGTACATAATTACCGTTTAGGACGTTTAAAAGCGTGCTTTTACCAGAACCACTCGCACCCATAAACCCAACTAATTTGCCAGATTCTTCTGATAAATTGATGTCGTGTAGGGCTATTTTGTTGCTTGAAAAACGGTATGTAAGGTTTTTAACTTCAAAAGAAAGTTTTTCGTTACGGTGTTCGTTGAGGAAAAGTGTAACGACATCACTATAATAAATGGGGTCATTTTTATCACTTCTAAGCGAACTTCCCGTAGGAAAAATATAGGTTTGGTGGTTGCGTAGGGCAATTCCGTTGAGATAAATGTTACTTTTACCAGATTCGTAGCGCAAAAGATAGGTTTCTAAACTAGGAATACGCAAAACTGCTATTTTGCCTTCTATTTTCTCTCTAAAAATATGTTTATAAGCTACATTATCTTTCTTAAAAATATCATTATCAATAAAAACAACCTGTTCTGGGTCAAAGTCATTGAGTTCTGGGCTGATAATAAACCGTTTAATTAGTTGGTATTCTGCATCTTCAAAATTAAAGGCTTGCGCTACAGTATCTGCATATTCAGCCTCTGCATTAGAAACTGTGCCATCAGAAACGGTTAAATCAAGCAAATTAGCAATTACGACAACTTTTTGCTGTTGTGTAAGTTCGGAATTGATAGCTTTAAATATCTGAAAAGCATTGATTTTTTCTGCACGAGCAGCAAAAACATCAAACTTGTGCATATATTGCCCAATATGGTCTTCACTAATTTGCTCCGCCAAAAACTTGCGGATAATGTTTTTTTCTTGGATAGTAACGCCGTCCAAATGTGCTGAAATAGCTAATAATTGGATAATAGCATCTAATATTTTCTCACTCATCAGGAATTGTAAATTGTAAATTGTGAATTGTGAATGAATACAAAGTAAGTTTTTATATTATTTGTAGCTAATCACATTAAGTTACTTAATTTTGTTTTAGTTTTAAAATATAACGGTATTTTTATGATTATGGTATTTTTGTCAATGGTTTTGATGTAGATAAATTGTATTCATAATTCATAACCCACAACTCATTACTATTTCGTTAGTTGCTGGAAAATATTTTCCAAAGTGCGTTCTTCTTGTTTCAAACCCACAATGAGCCAATCTTGCTCTACAGCAAGTTTAGAAATTGCCCGCCTTAAATCCGTTTGAAAGGCTGATTTGATTTCATAATGATTTTCAGATATATTTTTTACTGACAATACCCCTTCCAATGCCTGCAAAAGGCTTATATCTATGGCTTGGGCAGTTTCTAAAAATATGATTGTTTCTGCTTGTTGAATGTTTTTCAGCTCATTCACAGGGCTATCCGCTACTATTTGCCCCAAATTGATAATAATAGCACGAGAACAAATAGCTTGTACTTCTTGCATTATGTGCGTAGAAAAAATAATTGTTTTATTTTCTGCGCTATTCTTTATTACTTGTCGTATTTCTACTATCTGGTTGGGGTCTAATCCTGTTGTTGGTTCGTCCAAAATAAGCACTTTTGGATTGTGCATCATAGCTTGTGCAAGCCCCACACGTTGGCGGTAACCTTTTGAGAGTGCGCCTATTTTCTTGTGTTGCTCCAAACCAAGCCCACACAAAGCAATCATTTCATTGATACGTTTTTGTAGTGGATTGCCTTTTATCTGATGAATATGCCCAATAAATTCCAAATATTCTTTGACATACATTTCCAAATATAATGGATTATGTTCTGGCAAATAACCAATATTTTGACGAACTTCCTTGCTAAAATTCACTACATCATAGCCACAAACTTCTACTTTCCCGCTTGTGGGAGGCAAAAAACAAGTAGTAATTTTCATTGTGGTACTTTTCCCTGCACCATTTGGACCTAAAAAACCTATAATTTCACCTTCTTTTGCCTCAAAAGAAATATCATTAACGGCTTTTTGTGTGCCAAATACTTTGCTAAGATGTGAAATAACAACAGACATATTGGAGTTTTAGATGATAAGTTTTGAATTATTTGGATACGCAAAAGTACATTTTTTTTGATAAAAACAAGGAATGATAACAAGAATAACTTTCTAAACAAAAAACTCTCTAAATAATTTAGAGAGTTTTTTACATTTGTTAATTGAAAACTATTTCTTTGTTCCTGCAAACACTATTGCACCACCCATATTTAGAGTAGTAGCCGTGATAGCCATACTCGCATCACCTGCAGGAGTGCCAAGTGTGTATGAACCTGTGCCACCAGCAGTTACTGTAACATCATAAGTAAAACTTGTGCTACCACTTAGACTAAAGCTAGTTTCTTTCAATGTAACAGTTTTACAAGCTACATTTTCTATTTTGAAGCTTTTGGTATTATCTGCATTTGTGTAAGTAATTCCTTTGAATGTTTCATCAAAACAAGGAACAACTGTTTCAGATTTTTTACAAGAAACAAAAATAACACCCAACAAAAGGGCAAAAATAAGAGACTGGATAGCCTTTTTCATAGTGATTTGTTTTTTTAGTTAAATTGAAAAATTATGTTTAAAATATTTATGCAAAGGTAATATAAAAAATATAATAAACAACATCTAACGTGTCAAAACAAAAATCATTCTATCAGAATCATCTTCATTCCACGTATCTAAGGCATAATTTCCATAAATATTTTTTACAGAAAGTCCTGCATTTTTAAAGTAAACTAAAAAATCCTCATAAGAAATAGCTTCTACTTTTTCCTGAAAAAAGAAAGCTTCATTTTTGTCCGAAAACTTTATTTTTTTAATAATATAGCCATTTTCATAAGTTTTTTCTATATTGAAAATAACATTATTTTCTGTTTTTTGAGCAACTGGGACAAGGGTTTTAATAATTTTTTTTGTATTAAAAAAATCAATCACAAGTACTCCATTTTCTTTGAGATTAGCCGACATTGCCGTTATTGCTTGTTGGTTTTCTTGTTTTGTATCAAAATAACCAAAACTTGTAAACAAATTTAGTACCACATCAAAATAATCTGCCCTAAAAACCTCACGCATATCCTGCACAGCAAAGCGCAAACGCTCTCCTACGGAGTTATTGGCATATATACGAGCATATTTTTGAGCATATTTAATGCTTTCTGTGGAGAGGTCTGTACCAGTAATATTAAAACCTTTTTTATTAAGATAAATGGCGTGTCTGCCTTTTCCACAAGCTAAATCTAAGATTTGTTGTTGTGGTGAAAAGCTAAGTTTTTCACTCAAATTATCCATAAAAATCTCTGCCTCTTTGGTATCTCTACTTTTGTACAAAATATGATAATAGGGTGAGTTAAACCAATTTACAAACCAATCCAAGATGTTTTTTGTATTTAAAATATGAAAGAAAAGTAACTGTTTAGGTAGTTAAGAAAACCTAAACAGTTACATTTATAATACATTATGTTACATTTTCAGTAGATATTTTTAGACATAAAAACTAATCAAAATGCTTTTTTACATAACCTTCGTGGCTTGCTTTTTTTAATTTTTCTGCAAAAGCGTCTGCTTCAGCTTTATCAAAATATTCTCCTACAAGCACTCTAAACACTTTTTTTCCATCACTCCAACCTACTTGTATGTAGGTATCTTCAAATTTTTCTTTGGCAAGAGCTTTACACAAATCTCTTGCGTTACCCACGTCACCATACGAACCAACCTGCACGCCGTAGCCACGAGGCTCTTTTTTCGTCCCCCACGAGCTATAAGAATTGCCTGTTAGGTAGTTATCATCATCACTTTGATTAGCAATTTTGTCTTTTAAAGTATCTCTAGGCACTAAAACATTTGGTTTGTCTTTATCTTTTGGCTTGATAGGTGTTTCTATTGCTTTTCCATTTTCTACTACCTCCACACGCACACGAGCCGTACCAGAAAGTACCATTCCTATCTGTGAGGCAGCATTACGAGAAAGGTCTATGAGCCTATTATGCGCATACGGACCTCTATCATTGACACGCACCAAAACAGATTTATTGTTGCTAAGGTTAGTAACTTTTATCATTGTGCCAAAACGGAGCGTTCTGTGTGCAGCAGTCATTTTGTTATTATCAAAAATTTCGCCACTAGCCGTTTTTCTTCCATTGAATTGGTCAGCATAATAAGATGCCATTCCTGTTGCACCTGTATTTTGAGCGTTTAGAAGGCTATTTTTGATAAAAAAACAAGAAAAAAGAAACAAAAGTAAATATATTTTTTTCATAGGAAAATTCATTAAATCAGCCCTAAACATCAGTTTAAGCATCAATTTACACCAAATTTAATGAA
>JANYGM010000203.1 GCA_025362415.1 bacterium | reverse complement strand
GGCATATTTAAAGTTAAATAGAGATGGTATTGCTAAATATTATTATTCAGAACGTATCAAATTTAGAATAAAATAAAACATTAAAATCTAATATTACAAACTATGAAAAAGCCCTGCTTACATAGTTTGTAATTGTTTTTTATACCTTAATTTTTACAAAATCTTTCCTAGTTAGTCTTTTATGCGTTTTTCTTTGTTGATATTTTTCTTGTTTTTTTCTATTAGAATAATTGCCCAAAATACTAATCAGAATAATAATAAAGCCACTATTTTAGGGAAAATCAAGACAAAAAATCAACAAAAAATACTAGAAGGAATTGTAGCCCTAAAAAACACTTCTTTTCAGACAAATGCCAATGAAAACGGAAATTTTACCCTCAAAAATATTCCTTATGGTACGTATATTATTGTTGCTTTTTGTTTGGAAAAACAAACACAAGAAAAAAACATTATCATAAATTCCCCTACTTTTTCTATTGATTTTTTGTTAGAAGATTTTGCAAGTGATTTGGAGGAAGTAACCGTTCAGGCGGAGCGTGAGCGTACTTTTGGAATTACTCGTTTGCGTAGTGTAGAAAATTTTGGGATTTATGAAGGCAAAAAAAATGAAGTAATTGTTTTGAAAGATATGAACCTAAATCTTGCTACAAACAATGCTAGACAGGTTTATGCAAAGATTACAGGTTTAAATATTTGGGAAAGTGATGGTGGTGCAGGCTTACAATTAGGTATTGGTGGGCGTGGACTTAGCCCAGACCGTACCACTAATTTTAACACTCGTCAGAATGGCTACGACATTAGTGCAGATGCGCTTGGCTATCCAGAAGCCTATTATACGCCACCTGCTGAAGGCTTGGAGCGTATTGAAATAGTACGTGGAGCAGCTTCTTTGCAATATGGTACACAATTTGGCGGAATGGTCAATTTTTTGATGAAGAAAGGAGAAAACAACCAAAACAACCAAAATGGTAACAATCAAAATAATAATCAAATAACGGCACTTACACGTTTATCTGCGGGTTCTTGGGGGTTTTTGAGTAGTTTTAATAGCATTAGTGGGCAAGCTGGCAAACTTAATTTTTATGCTTATTTTCAGCACAAACAGGGAAATGGATTTAGAGAAAATAGTGGTTTTAAGTCAAATAATGCCTTTATTTCTCTTAATTATCAAGTTTCTACTAAGTTTTTGGTAAATGTGGATATTACCAAAATGCAGTATTTGGCGCAACAAGCAGGTGGACTTACCGACAAAATGTTTCAGGAAAATGTGCGCCAATCTGTGAGAAATAGGAATTTTTTTGAGGTGGATTGGAACTTGTTTTCTGTGAATTTTACCTACAAATTTTCAGAAAAAACACAAGTCAATATTCGTAATTTTGCGCTGTCAGCTGGGCGACAATCTGTGGGTAATTTGGAACGTATAAATGTAGCAGATTTAGGTGGAGAACGTACTTTGGTAGCAGGGAAATTCCAGAATTTAGGTAATGAAATAAGGCTTTTACACCGTTATCAGCTTGGTTTTGGCAAAAATATTTCAAATATTTCAGCAAAAAAAACTCATACGTTACTCATAGGCACACGCATCTACAAAGGCACAACAAGCGCAAAACAAGGCAATGGCACAAATGGAAATGATGCTAATTTTACCTACCTAAATCCAACTAATTTGGAAAATTCTGATTATGATTTTCCTAACCAAAATTATGCTGTTTTTGCAGAAAATATTTTTAATATTTCTGATAAATTTAGCCTTACGCCTGGCGCAAGGTTTGAAAATATACAAACTTTTTCTAATGGTTATTATAAGCAAAGAGTGCTAGACGGTGCTGGAAACGTCATTATTGAAAATAAAATACAAGAAAATCAAGAAAGAAAACGAAATTTTGTACTTTTTGGTTTGGGCGCAAGCTACAAAGTAAATGATAAAATAGAGTTTTATAGTAATATTTCTCAAAATTATCGTGCCATCAATTTTAGTGATTTGAGGATTGTAAATCCTAATTTTTTTATTGACCCAAACATACAGGACGAAAAAGGTTTTACGGCTGATATGGGCGTTAGAGGTAGTTTAGAAGACTTTTTTACTTTTGAAAGTACGCTTTTTTTGCTTTCTTATCAAGGGAAAATAGGGCAAATCCTAAAAGCAGACCAACCGCCACTTTTTAATGATTATAGACTACGTACCAATGTGGCTGATGCTAGAAATATTGGTTTGGAGCTTTTTGGAGAGGTTTCTTTGCTAAAACTTTTTAATAGAAACAATCAACAAAAAAATAAAGAAAACATTTCAGAAAAACCTTCAGAAAATAATAAAAAATCTGCGTTTCAATGGACAATTTTTACTAATTTGAGCCTAATTTCTGCGCAATATATCAATACACAAGAAACAAGTATCAAAAATAAAAAAGTTGAAATGGTGCCACCAATCACGCTAAAAACAGGTACAACTTTCAAATATAAAAAATTTGCTACTACCTTGCAATTTGCGTATATTGGGGAGCATTTTTCTGATGCAACCAATGCAAAACGTACTTCTACGGCAGTGGAGGGCATTATTCCAGCGTACAAAATTATGGATTTATCTATGAATTATGAATGGAAAACGCTAAAATTAGAAGCATCTATAAATAATATTTTAAATGAAAAATATTTTACACGTAGAGCAGAGTTTTATCCAGGTCCAGGCATTATTCCTGCTGATGGAAGAGGTTTTTATATGACTTTGCAAATGAAAATTCAATAGTATTTTGTTAGTTGCCACAGATGCACAGATGAAATACAATTTTCAATCCCTAAAAACTTAATCAAAATGAACCTAAAATTAGCCTTCAAATTTTCATTTATATTATTTTTTATTGCTTTGAATGCTTGCGCTCAAAGCAATAATAATGAGAATATGAGTAATGTTGTAAAAACTATTTCTAAAAATATTCTCTCAAATCCTGCTGCAAAAACCGTTATTACAAGGTTTTCTGTGCCAAAAAGCTATGAAAGACAAACATATCAAGCAAATAGTTTTCAATATTACCTTACAAATTTTCCTTTGCAGGATATTTCTGCAAAAGTATATTATTTCAATGGGAAAGAAAAACAAAATGATGTTTGCGCTTCAGTTTTTGATATTGATGTAGGCAAAAAAGACCTTCAACAATGTGCAGATGCCATTATGCGCTTGCGTGCAGAGTATTTGTATGCACAAAAAGAATACAAAAAAATCCATTTTAATTTTGTCAATGGTTTCAATGCCGAGTACGACAAATGGGCGCAAGGCAACAGAGTAAAAATTGTCAAAAACACTACAAATTGGTACAAACTTGCGCCTGCAAAAGGTACTCAAAAACAAGAAGACTATTCTTATAAAACCTTTTCTGCATATTTAGAGCTAGTTTATTCGTATGCGGGTACGCTTTCACTTGCCAAAGAAATGAAAAAAATAGCACTTGAAAAACTAGAAATTGGAGATGTTTTTATAAAAGGTGGCAGTCCTGGACACGCTGTTATTGTGGTGGATATGGCTATCAATAAAACTACAGGAAATAAAATTTTTATGATTGCGCAGAGTTATATGCCTGCGCAAAGTATTCATTTGCTTATCAATGAAAACGACAAAAATAACTCTCCTTGGTATGATTTGAGTGATATGGACAAACTTTATTCTCCTGAATGGACTTTTGAAAAAACAGATTTGAAACGCTTTGAGTAAGTAAATACCTTCATTTTTTGAGAATTTCCCATTGTTTTCAAAGGCTTATTAGGAGTTTATAAAATCTTAGAAAATACATTTGCAAAGTCAATAGAAATGCGTATTTTTACGTTACATTTAGACAAAGACATTGATATTTTGTATTAGTTCCAGCGGAACTCTATATTTATAGAAATATCATTGTGTTTGTATTTCGCTCCAGCGGAGCGCAATATTTATAAAACTAGCCCTTGCTAGTGTCGCTCCGCTGGAGCGAAATACATTTTTTGACTGTTTTCTATAAATATATCAGTCCGCTGGACTGTAATACAAATTATCAATGTCGTTATCTAATTATCTATTTTCGTTTATTTTCTGTTTATATCCTTTGGTTTTTCTGCTAAAATGACAAAAAACTACCGTATTCGTGATTTTTATGCCCCTATTTTGCGTACTCTGCAAGATGGGGCTGATGGGCGTAGTGCCTCTGATGTGGTGCAACTTATTATAGCACTCCTCAATATAGAAACAGAGCGTTCTCCAGAACTTTGGGGTAACTTTCGCCTCAAAATAAAAAATAAAATTCGTATTGCTCGTGTACATCTTACACAAGCGGAATTTTTGCACGCCAATATCACCAAAAAAGGGCTTCATCTCACACATAAGGGGCAACTTTGGAATGGAAAAGAGGATAATGCTGATGAAAAACTGATGAAAAGTATTCGTGTAGAAGTGAGGCGTGAGCAATTAGCCCACAAAAGTAGTTATGCTATCAATAATCAGGGGCAGATTGTCAAACAATTCAAACAAAATTTGCAGAATTTGCAGAAAAAAACAACACAAAGAAGCATTTACAACAGAAAACAACAAACTCCTACTTTTGCCAAAACTACACTTTTTTATGGTGCAGCACACACAGGAAAGACTTTTGCTGCTATACAACTTGCTGTCAGTATCTTAGGAGTAGATAGTGGAGATACCCAAAAAAACAAACAAATTTTCAGAGAAAAACAAGGGCAAAATATTGAAATCATTACAGGTTTTGGGCAAATAAATCAAGCAGAAATTAACGGATTTAACCATATTTTTAAAGATTTTGCCAAAAAAGCAACCCTTCATTTTCAAGCAAATAACAAAGAAAATAATAAGGAAAAGACAGAAAAAAACCAACAAGATAACCAGCAAAATAAACCAGAAAATTTTGTTTTTATTGTTGATGGTTTGACTGAATTGGACGTAAATATTTTTGGAGAACTTGGTACTCTTTTAGACGAAACCAAGCGCATAGGCGCAATAGATGAACTTTCTTTAAGGCTTTCTACAGGTGAACTTGTCGCACTTCCACCCAATTTGTATGTGATTATCACTGCTACAAGCAATTATAACGTGTATGGTGGGCTTTTACCCTATTTGGAGCAAATAGAAATGTTGCCTAAATATAATATTGAAAGACTTTTATATAGTGATTTTTTGCAAATATTAAACCAACAAATTGCAGAACAATTTGGACACGAAGCAATGATTGGGCATACACTTTTTATAGAAAATCCACAATTTGAGTTTATGCGCCTGCTCAACACCAAAATAATTCCACTGTTTGCTGAAAAAGAAGACAGAGAAATATTTAGAGAACAGCTTTCTTTGGCACTTTTTGAAGCTGAAAGCACTAAAGATAAATACGAACTTTTGGAAGATGAATTTGGCTTTTTGCAAGTTGTGAGGTCGGCAAGATAATAAAGTTTTACATTCGTACATCTTCCTAAGCCAATTTTCCTTGATACTCACTCCTCTGGTTGGAATAAAGTTATTCAAAACGCCCACTATAAATGTTTGTAGAAAATTTTAAAAGCACTTTTTTTGAAATAAATGATAATAATTTTGAGCAAAAAGCCTTAGACTTATTTTATTTCCAAGCTAAAAACAATATAGTTTATGCTGACTTTTTGGAAAAAATCAAGATAAATCCTCAAAATATCAATTTTTTGGAAAATATACCCTTTTTGCCTATTGAATTTTTTAAGGACTTTAAGGTTATTTCAGAAGAAAATAGTAATAAAAATTTTGATGGAAAATTCAAAAATAATTTTAATAAAATTGTTTTTGAAAGTAGTGGCACAACTGGACAAACTGTAAGTAAACATTATGTAAAAGATACTGATTTTTATAAAAAAGTCAGTAAGAATATTTTTGAAAATATTTACGAAAACTTAGAAAAATGGCATATTTTGGCTCTTTTGCCTTCTTATTTGGAACGAGGAAACTCTTCTTTGGTTTTTATGATAGAAGATTTTATACAAAAAAGTGGCTCAAAATATGCAGGTTTTTATCTTAATAATGTAGCAGAACTTTCTGAAAAAATACAGTCATTAAGACATAAAAATGAAAAAATATTGCTTATTGGTGTTACTTTTGCCTTGTTAGATTTTGCAGAAAACCACCCACAAGACCTTTCAGACGTGGTTATTATGGAAACAGGTGGAATGAAGGGACGTAGAAAAGAGCTTATTAGGCAAGATGCACACGAAATTTTGCGTAATGCCTTCAATGTCAAGCAAATACATTCAGAATATGGAATGACAGAATTGCTTTCGCAAGCGTATTCACAAGAAAATGGTATTTTCACTTTGCCGCCCTCTATGAAATTCTTGCTCAGAGATACGACAGACCCTTTTTCTGGTAGTTTCACTCGCCAAAGTGGCGCACTTAATATCATTGATTTAGCTAATATCTCGTCGTGTGCATTTTTAGAAACCAAAGATTTAGCCAAAAAAATCAGCCACAATACCTACGAAATACTTGGGCGTTTGGATAATGCAGACATTCGTGGCTGTAATTTGATGGTAATTTAATTGCTACTTTAAAAGTTTCGTGCCACCCAGTAATCCTCATAGAGTTTTACTCTAAATATTATCAAAGAAAGAGTTATTGTATTCTGTTCTAGTAGTTTTTAACTCTGTACGCAGGTTTTCATCTGATAGACGTTCTGCCAGACGTTTGGCTTCTATTTTTTCCTCTTCTTCTGTAATGGTATTCTGAACGTGTTTTATTTTCTCTGAAAAATCTGTTTTGGCAGTTTGGCTTTCATTTCTAGATAGTTTTTCCAGCACAGCAAGCATCATATTACGCATTTCTTGTGAAAGATTTTCCCTCTGACTTTCAAGCATTTTGTAGTCTCTTTCTAAGTTTTTCATTTCTCCTAAAAGTTCTTGCATAGTTGTACGAGCCTTATATTCAGCTTTTTGTATAATGGCTTTTGCTTGTGTGCGGGCATCTGCTAGTATTTCTTCTGCGTTTAGTTGTGCTTCTTTTACTTTAAGTTCAACTTCTTTTTTAGATTGTTCAAGCAAATTATTGTTAGAATCTTCTGCTGTTTTTAGGGTACGAAACAAAGAAGATTCCATTTCACGCAGTTTATTTACGTCTTTTTCTGCTATTTCCAACTTTACTTTATGCTCACGTATGTCGCCATTGACACGCTCCCACTCTTGTGAAAGTGTTTGCAAAAAAGCATCAACTTCTTCTTTATCATAACCTCTAAACACTTTTTCAAAGGTTTTCTGGCGGATTTCTATTGGGGTGATTTTCATATATAGGCTTTTACAATCAGTTTATGTTATAAATAAGGTGACAATATTATATAATTACTTGATTATCAATATTTCTATTCACTCGTAATTCGTAATTGATAATTCGTAATTGCTTGTGTGCATTTATTAGCTAATAATATTTTACAAAAATAGCAATTTTTTTGATAATATTGTGGTTAGTGAAATAGTGTGTAGTGAAATAGTGTGTAGTGAGTAGTGAAATAGTG
>JANYGM010000178.1 GCA_025362415.1 bacterium | reverse complement strand
GACTTAGCCGCAGAGAAGTAGAAGATATGATAGAAACTTCTGGAAATTATATTGATGTGGCAAAACTTGGTTGGGCAACCTCTTTTGTCACTCCTACCCTAGCCCAAAAACTAGATATTTACCGCAATGCAGGTATTCCTGCATATTTTGGAGGTACTTTATTTGAGGCTTTTGTTATCAGAAATCAGTTTGATGAATATAGAAAAGTCCTTGAAAAATACAAAATGACCTACGTGGAAGTTTCTGATGGTTCTATTGATTTGCCTCACGACCAAAAATGCAAATTTATTGAAACTCTCTCAAAACAAGAAGGAATGACTGTTTTATCAGAAGTTGGTTCAAAAGATGCTACCAAAATCCTTGCGCCTTATCAATGGATAGAACTAATGCAAGCAGAACTACAAGCAGGTGCGTGGAAAGTAATTGGAGAATCTCGTGAGGCGGGTAATGTTGGGCTTTTTCGTGCTACAGGTGAGGTACGTGAAGGACTGGTAATGGAAATTATCCACTCTGTTCCTGCTGAAAAAATCATTTGGGAAGCTCCACAAAAAGCACAACAAGTGTATTTTATCAAACTTGTAGGCGCAAATGTGAATTTAGGAAATATTGCCCCAAATGAAATGATACCACTAGAAACAATACGTTTGGGGCTTCGTGGTGATACTTTTGACCATTTTTTGCCGAGAAAGTAAAAGTATAAAAACCATTGAGTTCTATGCAAATATCATACAGGATAATTAATATATTTGAATTTATAGAAGATAGTTTGTCAGCAGTTCAATATGAAAATATGGCAACTGACGAACTTACCTATGTTTTAGATTGTTGGAATGATGTGGACTTTTTACGAGATTTTTTTAAGGAAAATCTTAGTGATTTGTGCAATAATTTCCATAATTTTACTATTAATGAAGCTGTAAAGATAACTATCAGAGAAGCAAAAAACTTAAATGAATATATGTTATCTCTTGCAAAATTAGGTAACACAGATATAAAAAATACACTACAAATGCTATTCAAAGCATTAGATGACAATGAATATAGAGAAGATGCACTTGAATTACAAAAAACAAAAGCAGTAGGAATTGATAGAAAAAACCTTGGTAAAAATAGAAAATCTTGGTTGCGTATTTATGCCATACGTTTAGGTGCTAATTGCTTTATTATCTCTGGTGGAGCTATAAAACTAACAAGAGATATGAAAAAAGAACACCTACAAATTGAATTACAAAAACTAGAAGTAACAAAAATGTACTTAGATGCTTGTGATGTGCTTGATGAAAATGATTACCAATATTTAAAACTCATAAGAAAATGGCAGTAGAAAATTTTGAAGAGAAATTTGCAAAAATTGTATCTAAAACGCCCTCTGTTTTGTTTCAAAGAATGCAATGGCGTTTAGATAATGATAAATGGCTGAAAAAATCACAAGCTATTGCTATCCAAATTGGGGATTGTATGGACGCACTCAATATGACAAAGCAAGAATTGTCAGACAAAACCAATATCCCATTGGAAAAAATAAATAACATAACAAAAGGTTGGGAAGATATGACGCTTCAAACCATCAGTAAGTTGGAAATTGCCCTAAATACCAAACTTATTACAATGGAATATGATTTTGATAACGCCCAAAAAGAAGAGTCAGAAGATGAAAAACTAAGTATTTTGGATTTGGAGAAAATATTATAGTAGAAGATAAAACAAACTTTCAAGATTTTAATCAAATAAAACCTTGAAAGTTTGTCGTTTATTTCACGTAAGAATAGTTTTTCCCATTAACAACATCTTGCCCAAGTCCAAGTCTGCTACTATTAACGTCCAAAATAAAGCTAGCATCATTAGAAAAATCCAAAAATTGTTTTGAAATTCCATCAATTTTTGAGTTTTTTTGACTAAAACTATACGTTCCCTGTGAGGTTTTCACGCCATCAGTCACGAAAGAATAATTATTATTAGCCTCAATAATTAGAACAACACTTTTTGTAGCGGTTTCTGTCGTACCTGCATTACAAGAGATATTTTGAAGTTTCCACGTACCAATTACCAAATTATTTACTTCTGGTTTTGGGTTGTGGCAACCACCGCCATTTTTGTCGTGGTCTCGGTCACGCCTTCCGCAAGAATGTGCGCTCAAAATGACCAAAGTCAAGAGAATGAAGGACAATTTAAAAGATATTTTTTTCATTTTTTTAGGAATTAAAATGTAAATAAAAAAGAAAGAAAATTGATTTTTTACAAGGTAATAAATCTTTTTCAAAGCAACAAAAATCTTACCAAAAATAAATCCTACTTTATTAGTTGCTGGAAAATATTTTCTATTGTTAAGGATAACTAATAGAGTTTTTATAGTTTGATTATCAAGTATTTAACAATAAATTGGTACTAAAAACCACCCCCAGCCCCTCCTTAGGAAGGAGGGGAGTTTTGTCCCCCTCCTTTTCAAGGAGGGGTTAGGGGTGGTTTTGATTTGTTTGTGCTAAACGTTTGATAATCAAGTAATAAAAACTCTAATATTTAATAAGCATTTCCTGTTGCAAACGCTTTAAATCATAATGAACAAGGTCAAGCTCTGCTGCAAGCGTTTCATACATATAAATGCGTGTTTCTAGCTCATCAACGCTATATTCTCCGCCTTTCCCTATAAATTTTGTCATAAGTTCTTTATTGCTTTGGACTTCTTTATTATGTTTTTTGTTCTCTTTTGTATCATCAAGCAACAAAATAGGAAAATTTTTCTCCCATTTCTTAATAATTTCCTTTTTTCCTGTCGTCAAAGTACCATTTAACTTAAATTCTTTTGACATAAAATTCCATAAAAATGGAGAATAAGTCCTAGAAAAAGTATTATTTTCATAAATATCTCTCAAATGATTACGGTTTTCGTGCCTATAAAGCACTTTTTTGCGCAATGCAATAGACCTAAAACTCAAATAAGTAACTGCTACCGCTCCTATTATCTGTGAGCCTTGCTCATAATTTATATCTCCCTCTTGAAGTGCAATGGTGCTACCAATAATTGTTACAATGCCACCCAACGCAATAGAATAAACCGTTGCCCTATTGAGGCGTTTGCTTATCCACGCTTGAAGTTCCTTTTGAAGTTCCAACATACGAGATTTTTCACAAGCAATTTCTGCCTGCATACTATTCACGTCTGCCGTAGCAGCAAAAATTTGCTGTTGCAATTCATTGCGCAAATACGAAAGTTTAGTATCACTCATAGCATCTGTACTTTTGCTTTTGGCACGAGCATACTCGCAAAGCAAACCATAACCACCAAAGTTTTTGGCAATACTAACGGTACGGTTAGAAAAGTAAGGTTTTAAGGTTGCTTGCGCATTAATAGTATCAAATGTACTGTTTTGATTGGTAACATAAAGCAAAGAATCATAATAAAAACTTGTACTAGAAACCGTACAGTTTTCTTTGGAGGTTTGGGTCACTAAAGCCTTCTTCGTACAAGAAGAAAGACATAAAAGACACAAAAAAAGAATAAAAACTGGTTGAAATGGTTGTTTGGTCATAAGATTTGTTTTTATTGAAAGATTTGCACGCTGACCAAAGGACAATACAAAGGAATATTAGTATTTTTTGTACCAGAATGTTTCTTTTAGCAATTTAAGGGCATTCCCATAAGTTAGGAATGATTATGGTAAACACAGACCCAACACTATATTCTGATTGTACGCCTACATTTCCGCCTAGTTTTTGAGCAATTTCACGAGCAATAAATAATCCTAAACCAGAGCCAACACCTGCTTTGGAGTTTGCCCTATAAAACATATTAAATATCTTTTCAATATGTTCTGCCTCAATACCTTCTCCATTGTCTGCAAATTGAATAATAGCTTGCTGGCTATCTGCTTTGATAGAAATTTTAAGGTAAGACGTTTCATAATCACGAGAGTAACGCAAAGCATTCCCAATAAGATTACTAAAAACCACTTCTAAACGCTTTCTATCACAAATAAACGTACCTTCTTGGATAATATCAAAAGTTTGTTGGACTTTATCAGCATTTTTGTAAAAGCTAAAACTACTTAGCACTTTTTGAGTCATTTCTCTAAAATCAATTTTATCTTGTTCTACCTCCAAACGCATATTACTAGAATAATTTACAATATCTTGTATAAATTCATCTAGCCTTTTTACCGTAATTTCTTGGAGATTAAGGTAATCTTGTATTCTATCAAAATTATGTTCTGTTTTGCTAAGATTAATAAGTCCCAAAAGCGTTGCAATAGGGGAGCGCAAGTCGTGGGCGGCACTATAAACAAAGCGGTCAAGTTCATAATTAGTCTTTTGGAGTTCGTCTAAAAGGCTACGGTTTTGGGTTTTTAGCCTATTTATTTCCAGCGCACTATCAATACTAATCTTCAAATCTTCACTTTTCCAAGGTTTTGTGATGTATTGATGCACTCTTCCCTTGTTGATAGCTGCCACAATGGCTTCCATATCAGAATAACCTGTAAGAATAATACGCATTAC
>JANYGM010000162.1 GCA_025362415.1 bacterium | reverse complement strand
CAAAAAGGCTATAAAATCCCTGTTTGTGAAAAAGATATTTATCAGTTCCTAAATCATAGTAATAGCATCATTATCAATATGTTGAGGCGTGTAGAGAAAGCAAGAGAAATGATAGCACTCGCCACAGGAAACAAACTAGATATTTTGGATAAAGAAGAGTATTTGAAACTGAAAAACCTATGTGATGTATGATATATGATGTATGATATATGATGTATGATATATCATATTTTCTTGTCGTAAAAATTGTATTTACATCATATATCACACATCATACATCACACATCAAATTAGTCTAAAATGGGTTTGTTTTGATAGAAATCAAGCACTTTTATTCTAAAAACATACTCATATTTTGAGCGGATAAGGTCAGTTTTTGCTCTATCTACGTTGATTTTGGCAAGATTATAATCTACAGAATTGGTTGCCCCTACGTTAAAACGTGTTTGCGTAACTTTAAAGGCGTTTTCCAAAGATTCTACTTGAGATTTTCGTGCCTCAAACGAACTAGCTGCCGCTTTCATATCATTATAAGATTGTTCTATGGTCTGGCGAAGCTGAATTTTTGTGTTTTGAGAAATAAAATCATTGTTTTGTTCTGTAATTCTTGCTTGTCTAAGGCTGTTTTTTACTCGTCCAGCTGTGTAAATAGGAATAGTAAGATTAAGAGAAATTGACGACCCCAAATTAAAATTCAACTGATTAAGAAATAAATTATCTTGTTGCGTAAAGTTAGGAGATGCACGATAAACTGTAACAGGAGTAGTAAGCGTAGCATCTGTAAAACCTATTACAGACGGTACAGTAGTAAAACCTTCTCCAACTACAGACCTTTTATTTGGTGCAGCACTAGAGAAAAAAGTATTTATACCAGCAGAAAGCGTTAGAGTAGGCATTTTTGCACCTTTTGCAATATCTATAGAGATACGGCTACTTTTTGTACGCAAATCAGCACTTTGTATGCTAAACTGATTTTTTTCAGCAATTTGATAAATTTCATTAGGGTTTTTGCCCAAATTGTCGTTTGTAATGGTTTCTATGCTAATTTTCTCTACTTGAAAATTCTCTACAAGTGGCATATTCATAAATTGCATTAGTTGTAATTTAGAAAAATTTACTTGATTTTGTGCCGTAATCACCGCCACTTGGTCACTGGCAAGTTGCGCTCTAAGCGTGATTATTTGCGCTTCTGCAACCGTTCCTGCCTTCAAAAGTTTTTCTGTACGTTCTATTTGGCTACTATCTACATTTAGTTGTGCTTTGGCTGCCTCCAAAAGTTCTTGAGAAAGAAGTACTTGTAAATACGCATTAGCAATATTTAAAGAAATATTGCGCTTAGTTTGTTCTACATCAAGCTGATTAGCTTTGTAGTTCATTTCGTTTTGTTTGATAATATTGGTTTGCTGAAAACCATTAAAAAGCGTAACCTGCGCATTTATGCCAAAATTATTGGAAAAAACTTGTTGTGTTACAAGTTGGTTGGTAAATGGGTCTGTGGAACGCCCAGTACGGAAAGTTTCACTAGCTGTACCATTTACAATAGGCATACGCCCTTCTTTTGAGGCAGAATAAGTGCTTGAAGAGCTTTGTACGAGGAGTTCTTGTTGTTTTACGCTGATATTATTTTGCGTGCCAAACTCAACACATCTCTTCAAAGACCAAGTTTCTTGTGCTTTGAGTGGAGAAATAAGACAAATAATGGCAATAAAAATGGGTATAGCTAAATACTGTTTAGATTTCATAATGATAGAATAATGATAAAATATCTTTTTAAAAAGTATCTTTAAATTAGATTTATTGCCTTAAAACGTATTTTTTTGATTTTTTGTATATTTTTCAATAAAAAACTAAAAAAAACTTGTATTCTATGTCTTCTATGTGTCTATGTGGTAAAAAAACAAAAAAAATAGTTATTTTCTTAAATTTTAATAGTAATTTTGTCGTGTAGTGAGCGTTTTGCATCAACTCACAACCCATCATTTACAAATTACAACTCATAATAATTTTTCTATGAAAACTAATTTTTTATCAATCACAATTTTGTTTTTTTCTTTATTTTTGAACTTTCAAACCGCTTTTTCTCAAAAAACAGAAAAGAAATCTTTGGAAAGCGTTAGCCCTGTTTATAATGATTTACGTATTTCTAACACAAAAATACTGTTTAGTGTGCAAGATGCTGACAATACAAAGCCTCTGCAAGCGCAAATAAAAGTGCGTGATGTAGTGAAAAGTGAACAAGTTGCTGATGAAAAAATGAGTACAGAAGGCAAATTTGAAATAGAACTTGCCAACGACAAACTTTTTAATATTTCTCTTTCTTTGGATAAATATGAAGATACACTTATTACCATTGATTTAGCAAAAGAAAAGACAGGAGAATTGGAAAAACTTATCCTTCTTCAACCTAAAAAAATAGTATATGAACTTAATGTTTCTGATATGGAAACGGGAGATGGCTTGCCTTTTGGTCTTACACTCACCAACCGTGACCGCAACGAAACCATACAAATTGACCCAAAAGATGGGCAAAATGGCAAATATAAAGTAAAAATCAGAGAAGATGAAACCTACGAATTGGAGGTGAAAAACCCAAAAGAGTATATTTTTTATGCTAATACTATTTCTTCAAAAGATAAAGATAAAAAACTAGCTATCAAAATTCATACGCTTTCTGTGGGCGCAAAAATTCCACTTTATAATATTTCTTTTGAATCAAAAAAATGGGATTTGAACTATAATTCTGGACGTGAACTCAACAGAATAGTAAAACTTTTAACAGATAATCCTAATGTGAAAATTGAGATTGCAGCGCATACAGATAGTAAAGGTGTGGCAAGTGCTAATATGGAACTTTCTAAAAAACGTGCTAATTCTGTACTTGTATATCTTAAAAATAAAAAAGTGCCTGTTACGCATTTTATTTGCAAAGGTTATGGACAAACAAAGCCCCTAACAAACAATGATACAGAAGAATCTCGTGCTAAAAACAGACGTTTTGAGCTAATTGTGCTCAGTACAAGTACGAAATAAAAGTTCTTTTTTACACTAAGAACACTTAGGAAAACACTAAAAAGCAAACTTTAATATTAAAAATTTCGTATATTTGTGTAATGGATATCAGCTACAAAGATAAAAAACTTGAAAAATACGCCAATGATAATAGGTTAGCAGTTAAGAAGTTAGGGCAAAGAATGGCTAAAGTTTTTAACTTTCGTCTAAACAATTTGCGAAATTGTGAAACACTAAAAGATGCAGAAAATTTACCTGGTGCGTATCACGAGCTTGTAGGAAATAGAAAAGGACAATGGGCTTGCGACTTAGAATTTCCCTATAAATTAGTTTTTGAGCCACAAGAAGACCCAATTCCAACTAATGAAAATGGTCAATATCTTTGGATTGAAATCAAAGGCATTGAAATTATTGAAATTGTTGATTACCATTAATAAATTACTAATAAATATCATTATGGCAACTAGAAATGAATACTTTCCACAAACAGTGCATCACCCAGGGGAAACGCTCAAAGAAAAACTGGAGGAGATGCAAATGAGCCAAACAGAATTTTCCATACGTGTAGGAATATCAGAACAGATTATTTTTAGCATTGTCAATGCAAAAAGTGCTATTACGGATGAAATAGCTATACTTTTTGAAGACATTTTGCAAATTCCTGCTCACTTTTGGACAAATAGTCAACGAAGTTATGACAAATGTCTTGAGACAAATAAAAGCAAAAACATCAAACAAACTAGAAAAAGGGCAATTTTAATATTAGATGAAAACAAGCATTAAACAAGTTTTAGAAAGCACCGCTTTTGACACTGATTTTACCGTAAATGGTTGGGTAAGAAACAGACGAATTAACAAAAATCTAGCCTTTATTTCCCTCAATGATGGCTCTTGTGCAGGTAATTTGCAGATTGTCGTTGATTTTGACAAAATCCCTGAAGAAAACATCAAAGGAATTGGTACGGGGGCGTGCTTGCGCATAAAAGGCACACTCGTAAAGTCAGTAGGACAGGGGCAAGACAGAGATATTGCTGCAAAAGAAGTACATATTTATGGTTTGGCAGATGGTGAAACTTATCCTTTGCAACCTCGCAAACATTCATTAGAATTTATACGTGAAAATGCCCATTTGCGCTCACGTACAACAGTTTTTAGCTCTGTTTTTAGAGTTAGACACGCTTTGGCGTATGCGGTGCATAAGTATTTTAATGATAAGGGCTTTTATTATATCAATGCGCCCATTATTACGGCTTCTGATGCGGAAGGTGCAGGGGAAATGTTTCGTGTAACAACGCTTGACCTTAATAATCCAGCAAGAAATAAAGAAGATGGAAGTATTAATTTCAAAGAAGATTTTTTTGGAAAATCTACCCATTTAACGGTTTCTGGGCAATTAGAAGGAGAACTTATGGCGCTTGGGCTTGGAAATATTTATACTTTTGGACCTACTTTTAGGGCTGAAAACTCTAATACAACACGCCATTTGGCAGAATTTTGGATGATTGAGCCTGAAATGGCATTTTTTGAGCTAGAAGACAATATGGCACTTGCAGAAGATTTTATGAAATATGTCATAAAATACGCTGTGGATAATTGTGATGCAGATTTGCAAATTTTGCAAGAACGTCTTTTGGAGGAAGAAAAAGCTAAAAAAGAGGACGAGAGAAGTCCTATGCCACTTTTGGAGAAACTTAACTTTGTGGTAAATAATGATTTTGAGAAGGTTACTTACACAGAGGCAATAGAAATTTTGCTTAATTCTAATCATTATAAAAAGAAAAAATTTAAGTATGATGTCAAATGGGGTATTGATTTGCAGTCTGAACACGAGCGTTTTCTTGTAGAAAAACATTTCAAAAAGCCTGTGATTATCACCAATTATCCAAAAGATATTAAGGCATTTTATATGAAACAAAATGACGACAATAAGACTGTACGTGCAATGGACGTGCTTTTTCCTGGAATTGGAGAAATTATTGGTGGCTCACAACGAGAGGAAATTTTGGAAAAATTGGAAACTCGTATGAAAGAAATGAATATTCCAACAGATGAAATGTGGTGGTATTTGGACACTCGTCGCTTCGGAACTGCGCCTCATAGTGGTTTTGGGCTGGGTTTTGAGCGTTTGGTACTGTTTGTGTCAGGTATGACCAATATCAGAGATGTGATACCGTTCCCACGTTCTCCAAAAAATGCTGATTTTTAAGGAATTGTAAATGAATACAATTTAAGCAAAATAAATAAACGTCAAATATGCTTTAAAAGTATTTTGACGTTTGTTTTGTAAAATCTATAAATATCTTTCAAAAGTGAGCAAACAAAACGCATTAATTTGTAGCAAAACAGGACAGGAATACTCTATAAATGATTTACGTTGGAAAAGCGAGGCAGACGCTCCGCTTAATATCCGCTTTATGCCAACATTTGATAAAAATGTAATCCGTATGCGCTCTGCTAATATGTGGCGTTATAGAGAGGCTTTGCCTATTAGTTTTGATACAAATATTGTTAGTTTTGGAGAGGGTGCAACGCCACTACAAACCTTAGAATTAGGCACGAAAAAGCTGATTTTAAAGCTGGATTTTATGTTTCCCACAGGCTCATACAAGGACAGAGGAGCATCTGTTTTGGTAAGCAAAATGAAAGAATTAGGCATAAAACACGCCATAATGGACTCCTCAGGCAATGCAGGCGCAGCAATAGCTGCTTATTGTGCCAAAGCGGGCATTTTATTAGATGTTTATGCACCAGAAAGTACGTCATCTGCCAAACTAACACAAATAATAGCTTATGGCGCAAATCTCAAACTTATCAAAGGAACTAGGCAAGATGCTACTTTTGCGGCATTAGAAGCTATAGAAAATAAAAATAGTTATTACGCAAGTCACGCTTATAACCCTTTTTTCTTTCAAGGAACAAAAACTTTTGCCTACGAAATTTGCGAACAATTAGGTTGGAAAGCTCCTGATACTATTATTTTGCCTGCAGGAAATGGAACACTTATTATTGGGGCGTATATTGGATTTAGAGAACTCCTGAAAGCAGGAATAACCACAAAAATTCCTAAAATTATTGGTGTGCAGGTAGCTGCGTGTGCGCCTTTGTATCAAGCATTTACGCAAGAGCTTTTACATATTCCAAACATTGAAATAGGTAAAAGTTATGCAGAAGGTTTGATGGTAGCTACGCCAGTAAGAGGTATGCAAATTATCCAATATGTGGAACTTACAGGGGGTTATTTTTTAGCCATTGATGAAGAAGAAATTAAAGAAAAAACACTTTTTTTGACTAAAAAAGGCTACTTTGTTGAACCTACAAGTGCAGCCGTTTTTGCGGGTGCTTGTGAGTATATGAAAATAGCTACTGATGATGAAGTTGTTGTTTCTGTGCTTACAGGAAGCGGTTTAAAGGCAGAAAACGCTATTTCAGAAATGATAAAAACGTGATTTTCCTACCATACAAAAATCCAAAAACTTTTCTAAAGTGTGAAAAATTTTTTGGATTTACTCTTTACTATAAACTTCTGAGAATTATTATAATTATTTGATTATCAAACATTTCTGGTTGTAGTGTCCCACTCACTGCTGTCAAGTTAAGGACAATTAGTTGATTAAATCACATTTAAAAGGCTTTTTTCTGATGCATAAAGTATTTTCTGCGACTTTTCCTTTTTTCTTTATTTCTTGGTGGATTTCTGCTTGGAACAA
>JANYGM010000137.1 GCA_025362415.1 bacterium | reverse complement strand
TAAAAAAACAGAAATATTCTTGTGAAGTGCTTTCAAGTCTATTTTGCCGTCTGCTTTAGCTGACGGTGCAAAAAACTTCAAGTGCCAAAACGAAAGTAAACCAGACTAGCCTGACGGCTATGGGGCTTGCCCCTGCCCAATGTGCGAAAGCAACACGACAAACAAAAAAATCTGCTCTACGAGGGCAGGGGCAAGCCCAGCCCCTACAAAATACAACCTAAACAGTTATATTTATTCTCTAATAATTGCGCCAAAATCCTTTCTAAAACCCTCAATTAGGCGTTTCATTGTTTTGTCTATCACGTTGTCTGTGAGCGTTTCATCATCTTGCAAGAAAAAACTAATGGCATAAGATTTTTTGTCTGTACCAATATTTTCTCCCTCATACACACTAAAAACATTGATTTTCTGTAATAATTTTCTTTCTAACTGAAATGCTTTCTTTTGAATTTCATCAAAAGGAACTGTTTTATCCAAAATCAAAGACAAATCACGTTTCACCTCTGGAAATTTAGGAATTCCTTGGTAAACTACCTCATTTTTGTAGGCATTTGCGAGATAATCCCAATCAATTTCTGCATAAAAAACGGGTTGTTTTAAGTCCGCAGCCTTTGTGATATAATCTTGTAAAAGTCCTATTTTTGCAATGACTTTTTTCTTAATGATATAATTCAAACCATAGGCGAAAGTCGTTGCATCAGCCTCTACTGTATCAAATTTTTTGACATTCAAAGTTGTCAAAATTTTATTTACAAAACCTGCAACATAATGAAAATCAACTTTTTGAGAAGTATTTAGCCACGTTTCTCCTGTTTTATTTCCAGTAAAAAATAATGCTAATTTCATTTCTTGTAAATAGGCTTTTGCACCTTTTGCATTACTATTTTCTGTTGAATTTTCAGAAGAATTTTCTTTATTTTCTTGGATTTTCTTCTTATAAATGTTGCCAAATTCAAAGATTTTGATGTCTTTTTGCTTTCTATTGATGTTGTAGCTAAGAATTTCTAGTCCAGAAAAAATCAAACTCTGACGTAAAACTTCTAGTTCTTCACTTAATTTGTTCAAAATCACTACATTTTGATTTTCGTCAATGTCTTTCAATGTTTTTGCATACATTGGTTTTGTGAGAGAATTAGTAATAATTTCGCTCATTCCATTGCTTACAAGCACTTCTGCTGCTTTGTTTTGAAGTCTATGTTTGTCTATTTTTGGAAAACTAGCCACAAAAGAAGAACTCAAATTTTGCGCCACCTCAATATTATTAAAACCATAAATACGCAAAATTTCTTCAATAATATCAGCCTCACGTTGCACATCTACTCTATACGGAGGTACACTCACAGAAAATCCATTTTCAGTTTCTTTGGAAAGTACCATTTCCAATCCTTCCAAAATATTCTTTATGGTTGCTTTTTCAATAGTTTTTCCTATCAGTCTAGCAATATTTTTATAAGAAACTTCTATTTCAAAATTGACTATTTTATTTGGATAAATATCAATAATTTCAGACACAGAAATATTATTTTCTGTATTTTCTCCAGCAATTTCTTTCAATAATAAAACTGCTTTTTTGAGGGCATAAAGTGGCATATTAGAGTCTGTGCCACGCTCAAAACGGAAAGATGCATCAGTTTTTAGTCCGTGAAATTGGGAAGATTTGCGAGTGCTATCCGCAGAAAAATAAGCACTTTCTAAGAAAATGCTTGTCGTTTGTGCGCTCACGCCCGACTGCAAGCCTCCAAATACGCCTGCAATACACATAGGTGTACTTTCTGCATCACAAATTATCAAATCATTTTCAGATAATTTACGTTCTTGTTTGTCTAATGTTTGGAAAAGCGTATCTTTTGGAAGATTTTTAACCAAAATTTTCTTTCCTTTGATTTTATCAGCATCAAAAGCGTGCAAAGGTTGCCCTAAGTCGTGCAAAACATAATTTGTAACATCAACAATATTATTTATTGGGGTAAGTCCAATGGATTTTAGGCGGTTTTTGAGCCATTCAGGCGACTCTTGCACACGCAAACCCGTCACCGTAACGCCCACATAACGAGGACAAGCAAGCAAATTCTCTACTTCAACGGTAATATTTTTATCAGGATTTTGATTATCAATTTTGAGATTATCCACATTCATTTGACAGATTTTGCGCCCTAAAAGTACGCTCAAATCACGTACAACGCCCAAATGAGAGGCAGCATCAGCCCTATTTGGCGTTAGTCCAATCTCAAAAATATAATCAGTTTCTATTTTAAAATAATCAGCAGCAGGCGTACCATTTGGTAAATCAGTAGAAAGTACCATAATGCCTGCGTGAGAGTTTCCTAGCCCTATTTCGTCTTCAGCACAAATCATTCCTTCAGACTCCTCGCCTCTAATTTTTGCTTTCTTAATCTGAAAACTATCACCTTCCAAAGGATACAAAACTGCTCCCACAGTCGCTACCACGACTTTTTGCCCTTGTGCTACGTTGGGCGCACCACACACAATAGGAACAATACTTGTACCTATATTTACGGTGGTTTTGCTTAATTTATCAGCATTTGGGTGCTTTTCACAGCTCATCACCTCGCCAATAACAATGCCAGAAAGTCCGCCTTTGAGTGTTTCGTAAGTGTCAATACTTTCCACTTCTAAACCGCATTGGGTAAGAAGTGCGCCAATTTGGGCTGCAGAATGGTCTTTTAGGTCAATAAATTGATTGAGCCAGTTGTAAGAAATTGTCATATTTTGTTGTTTTAGTCTAAAAAGGAATATTTACAACTGTTTTTTTGCTTCTTTTAGTAAATAATCAATAGCAGTCATTAGTTTTGGTAGTTCGTTGATAGTGTAAGAAAAATTATGAATAGTGGCAATATCATTCTCTAATTTGCCAAATTCCCAGAATTTCCCAGTAGTTACAATCCCAAAAATAACTACATTTGCATTTGTATTAAGTCTTTGACAAGCAATCATTTGTACCACACATTGCGCCCAACCTTCTGCAAAATTTTCTGCTTTTGCCTCTACTGTCGTAACAATTGGATAAGATAAGATTTGGTATTGTTTCCCTTCTAATTTCGTAAACATAAAATCAGGCGTTCCACTCAAATCTTCGTCATAAGAAATAGCCTGATGACTCCAATAGTTTATTTCTCTGTAGTAAGGTCGCCAAACTGCTCTCAAAATAGGAGAAACAAGGTTTTCGCAAGCAAGAAATTCATTGCTTTTATAGGTTTCTAGATTAAAATCTATCTCATTTTGTAAGGTTTCACTTACGGCAATAAGTTCCAGATTTTTGGGTATAAAAGCGTCATTCTCTACCATTATTTGCGGATATTTTGCTTTTACTATCTCCAAATTTTTGTAAGATGAGAATGCCATAGTGTTATTTTTAGTAGTGTAAGGCTATTTTATGCTGCAAATTAAGAAAAAATACCAATAAGTAAAAATTTATTGTTTGTACGTTATGAATGACTTAAATTTCGGAAGAAAAACAACTATCATTTACACAAAAAAACCGCAAAATAATTGCGGTTTTTTTATAAAATTCAAAATACTAAAACTACTCTCCAACAACTTTGAAAGAAAGTGTATGTTTTACTTCTTTGTGCAAGTCAATAACTGCTTTGTATTCGCCTACTACTTTCACATCACCTGTGATAGAGATTTTCTTTCTGTCTATGTCAAATCCTTGTGCTTTTAGGGCATCAGAAAGTTGGATAGTTGTTACAGAACCAAATATTTTACCAGTTTCACCTACTTTTGCACGTATTTCTAGTATCATTTCACCAATACCATTAGCAATTTTGGTTGCTTCTGTTTTGATTTTTTCAGCTTTGTGGGCTGCTTGCTTGATATTTTCAGCAAGAATTTTCTTTGCAGAATCCGTAGCCATCACCGCAAATGCCTGTGGGATAAGGTAATTACGAGCGTAGCCGTCTTTTACTTTTACCACATCATTTTTGTAGCCAAGTCCTGCAATATCTTCTTTAAGTATGATATTCATTTTTTTCTTAGTTTAAAATTTGATAATGACAGGCTTATTTCAAGCCATCAGCTACGAAAGGCAAAATTGCCAAATGTCTTGCTCTTTTGACAGCAACCGCCACTTTGCGCTGAAACTTCAAAGAAGTACCAGTCAGACGGCGAGGAAGGATTTTTCCTTGCTCATTGATAAATTTCAAAAGAAATTCAGGGTCTTTGTAATCCACATACCTGATGCCGTGCTTTCTGAAACGGCAATATTTCTTTTTTAGTTCTTGCTTGTGAACTGGCTCATTGACCAGCATTGTGTTACTTTGCTTCCTCATTTCTTTTTTTACCAATTAAGCCTTGTCTTCTTTTTTCATTGTACGCCACAGCGTGTTTGTCTAGTGCAGTTGTTAGCTGACGCATTATCTTCTCATCACGTGTGTACTCAATAGCGAGCGTTTTGATAAGTGTCGTAGGAGCGGTAAACTCAATGAGGTAATAATACCCAGAATTTTTCTTCTGTATTGGGTATGCCAAAGGCTTCAAGCCAATGTTATCCTCGTGAATTAGTGTTGACCCGTTATCAGTAAGATATTTTCTGAATTTCTCTACGGTCTCCTTTGTCTGTTCTTCAGACAAAGCGGGATTTATGATGAAGACCGTTTCGTATTGTTGTACGTTTACCATTTTTTTGGTTAATTCAAATTTAGATTAAAATTGAGGTGCAAATGTAATACTTTTTTTTAGTATTGCAAAGAAAAGTGAAATATTTTTTTGGAATTGTCAGATGCTTTCATTTGATAATAAATGTGTTGTTTAGTGTCTTTTATGAAACTGGGTGGAAATACCCGACTTTAGTGCAAAAAAGCCTTCCCAAAGTTTGGAAAGGCTTTTTTTATTGCTTAACTAAACATCATAAAAGTACATTAAAACTAACTCCCCACGTATTTTTTGCGTTTAGTTCTTTACCAGAAATTTGATAATAATTTGTATAATATACATCTAAATCAAAAAGTTTACCACGCAATAAATGTATTCCTGCACTTGTTTGCCAAGATTGCACAAAGCCCGTGTTATCAATAATATTATTGTGATAACCTCCAATAGCATAAGCACCCATTACGTAGATAGGAAATTTGATTTTTTGAAATGGATAATACCTAGCTAAAACACCATATTGATTACTGATAAATTTGCGTTGAGCAACATAATTAGGTACATCTTTATCATCAGTTATTATTCTGTTGTACTGCAAACCAGCATAAAATCTATTTTTAATAGAATAAGCAGCTCTTATACCAACACTACCTACATAACCCATACCACCACCCATAGGCTGGTCATAAGATAATACAGGCATATAAAAACCAGCTAGAAAATGCCCCTTTTTGAGTAAATTAACTCGTATTGTATCTCTTTGTGCTGAAAGTTTGACATTACCAAGTAAAAGCACAAAAATAATTATATATTTTTTCATTTGAATATTTATGAGATTAAAATGAAACAAAACCATTTAAAATAGTTTTGCTTCTTTACCAAAGCGCAACATAGGAAAACTAACGTGTACAGAAACCGCAGTGTTACGTAGGCGTGAGTAGATAGTTTCGTAGCGTACTGGCTCATTATTGATAATGTATGCGTAATTCCATTGCATTACATTGACAGGGCTAAAACTATGTGAGAACATCAAACGGATATTTCCTTTACGCAAAAAACGCCCTTCTAAGCCTATTGAACCACCTAGTAAAAAACCTTTTTCATTGATAGAACGTGTTTCGTAGGTTGTACCTTCTACCGTCATTCCAATGCCATTAAATGGCACTCCATTAGGTTCAAAACTTGTACTACCAACAGTATAGGCATCTCTTTGGAAAAAAGCTAAACCTACTTTGCCAATAAGAAAAGCCCTATTACTGGAAAGATGAAGTCTTCCTACAAGGTTTGTAGGAAATGAAATAGTAGGGCTATAAGCTGGTGTATATTCATAAGAGTAAGCCTTATCTTGTGTTGTCATTACTATACCCATATTAAGCTCCGTATAACGAATACCTACTTCAATACCTAATTGTTTAGAAAATCTATATTCTAAATTTGCGCCTATATCTATTCCTTCTGTTGGTAATGTTTTTAATGTTTGATTTTTTGGATTAGCTAAATAAAAACTATTGTAAGCTAAACCAGCTTGAACACCCAACCAAATACTTTTTTTTTGTGCAAAAGAGTTATAAGAAAAAAGAAAACATATAAAAAGCAGAATGTTTTTCATAATATATATTAAATTATTTAATTTCGTATATTATAAAATTTCCCAACTATTAAAATAGCTGGGAAATTTTATTCTTAGTATAGTTATTTACACCAGTTAGCACTATCACACATATCTATCAAGTGCGAATGTGTTACACCATTGTAGGTATTACTTAAATGTGCTTGTACATATCTAATATCAAACCACACATTCCATCCTGGAATATTGCGTATATTCTCCACAAATTCACTTGCATTATTTTGAGTCATAACAACAAAGGCTATTGGCAAGTTAGGATTTACGAGTCCTGATACACCTGATGCTTTAGTTTCACAAACACCATTAGTTCCACCACGCATTTTGTAATTAATATAGTAATCATATTTTTTCAAAGTTACTATATTTGTATGCCCCCAGCCAGCAGGTATGCCAAACCAACCTGTTAATCTTCTTTCCATATCTACTTGAATATTCATAGTAGCATAAAACAAGTAACTTCTATTAGCTAATTTAAAGTAAGAACGCTGACCACTTGCAAACCCTTCTGTCTTAACAAACACATTATAAAATGGGCAATTTCCTCTCTCTGTTTGACCAGTAGGCACTTCCTCTAATGAGATAAGTGTATTTCTTACACGTACACCAGAAATTGCTTGCAATTGTTCTGATAAACTTTCAATAGTACCGTTTGCTTGTGCATTAGCGGACGTAGCAATGGCAGAAGCATTATTTGTATGATAAATGTATTCTTTGTCTTGGATTACTTTTACAATAGAATCCCCCAATTGTATTTCTCCTTGATCATTCAAAATAGCAGCATAAGCCACATCTTCTACACCACTTTTTGCTAGTGTTGTAATATTTGCTGGTACATTTTCCAAAAAGCTTTGCTCCTCTGATTTTTTTAACAAATTACTGTAG
>JANYGM010000136.1 GCA_025362415.1 bacterium | reverse complement strand
TATTTTGCAACGGAACTTTTACAGCAACAACCCATTCAACCACTACACACTATTTCACTACTCACTAAAAAAGATGCGCTTTATTTCAAAACCTGTTTTGTGCAATTATTACGTTACGTATAGGTGTAATGCGGCTTGTGGCTTTTGCGACATTTGGGAACGTCCTTCTCCATATATTACACTAGAAAATGCAGAAAAAAATATGCAAGATTTGAAAAAATTGGGTGTGAAAGTTATTGATTTTACGGGTGGTGAGCCACTTTTACACAAAGAAATTGATGTTTTACTTTCGCTAGCCAAAAAATATAAATTTATTACAACACTCACAACCAATTGTTTGCTTTATCCAAAATATGCAGAAAAATTGAAAGGCAAAGTTGATATGTTGCATTTTTCTTTAGATTCTCCAATAAAAGCGGAACACGACTCTTCCCGCAAGGTTGCGTGCTTTGATTTTGTAATGAAATCTATAGAAATAGCCAAAAATTTGGGTGAAAGACCAGATATTTTATTTACAGTTTTTGAAAATAACTTACATCAAATAGAGCAGGTTTGGAAAGAAATTTGTTTGCCAAATGATTTAATTTTAATACTTAATCCTGCGTTTAGTTATAATAATATTGATGCAGGACTTCAAAATGAGCATCTTAATACGCTTTCTAATTGGGGAAAAAAGAAAAATATCTATTTGAATGATGGTTTTATAGCTTTGCGCAAAGATGGCGGCAATCATACGGACACGCCTGTATGTAAGGCTGCGAGTGCCTGCCTTGTTATTTCTCCAGAAAACAAACTAATTTTGCCTTGCTATCATCTTGGAACAGAAGAATTTGAGATAAATAATGATTTGTATAATCTTTATAAGTCTGATAAAATTCAAGAAATAATAGCCACAGAAGGCAAATTACCTGCTTGTGAGGGTTGTGTAATAAATTGTTATATGCAGCCTTCTTTTGCAGTAGAAATCAATAAATATTTTTGGAAAGCCTTGCCTAGCACACTCAAATACAATTATTTAAAAGGAACTTGGAAAAATTTATTACCTTTTTAGCGTTTTTTATCTTATATTTGCAAAATTTTTAAACTGCCAAAATCAATAATTATTACCTTTTTCTATGAAAAAAAATACCATTTTTTTTAGTTTTATTACATTCGCATTTTGTGCTTTTTTAGCTAGTTGTGGTACACAAGAAACTGAAAGTAATATCAACGACCCTTGTCTTCCTGCTATTGATATTTCTAAAATAAATAATTCAGAAATAAATGTAAAAATAGAACGTGTTGATAATGATATTTTTGCATTAAAAACAAAAGAAGAAATTAGCACATATTTTAAGAAAAACCAACTTTTTACCAAAAAATATATTCAATTAGAACGCTTTGGTGGCAATGACAGTATTCCTGTAAAAGAAATTTATAGCCTAATTTCTAACAAATATTTAGATACCTTACATCAAGATTGTAACCGTATTTATGGAGATATGAAACCCTTAGAAAATGAGCTTACAAATGCTTTTAAGCACATAAAAGCTATTTATCCTGATTTTGTACCTCCTCGTGTGCAAACTATGATTACAGGCTACGGAAAGGGCGCACGTTTGCGTGAAATGCCAGATATGCTAATTAGTAAGGAGCTGATAGTGATAGGATTAGAGTTTTTTTTGGGAGATAAATACAAATATCAGCCAGATGTGCCAGAATACATTGCAAGGCGTTATACAAGAGAAAATATTGTACCTATGATAGTGAGAGAAATAAGTACCGCCTATAATAAATATGACGAAAAAGACCGTACAATGCTTGGAGAAACTGTTTTTTATGGAAAAACATATTATTTTATGCAAAGCGTGCTTCCTTGTATGCCAGATTCTATTGCGTTGGGTTATACCAATCAACAAATGAAAATGGCTTACTATAACAGAGCAACTATTTGGAAACATTACATTGACAAACAAATATTTTTCAATGCAAAAAATAATGTAGTCAAAGATTATATGGACGAAAGTCCCTTTACTTTGCCTATCAGCCAAGATTGTCCTGGTGCTATTGGGCGTTGGTCAGGCTTGCGTATGGTACGTGCCTATATGCAGAAAAACCCAAAAATCACGCTTAAAGAACTTTTGAGCAACGAAAATGCTAAAGATATTTTAGAGAACTCAGGCTATAAAGGTGAGTGAGTAGTGAAATAGTGAGTAGTGAAATAGTGAGTAGTGAAATAGTGAGTAGTGAAATAGTGAGTAGTGAAATAGTGAGTAGTGAAATAGTGTGTAGTGAAATAGTGTGTAGTGAAATAGTGTGTAGTGAAATAGTGTGTAGTGAAATAGTGTGTAGTGAAATAGTGAGTAGTGAAATAGTGAGTAGTGAAATAGTGTGTAGTGAAATAGTGTGTAGTGAAATAGTGTGTAGTGAAATAGTGTGTAG
>JANYGM010000096.1 GCA_025362415.1 bacterium | reverse complement strand
AAAAAGTAATAGAAAACTTAGTGTAGATTATGTGGGTAGATTTATTAGAAAACCTATAACTCCTTTTGAAGAAGGCTCTAGTACACTTGGGGGGGGAACGCTTGCCAGCTCAGGCGTAATTAGTGGTTGGAAAATTGGTTTAGTAGATAGACAAGTAGGAGAAAAAGGAATTTTATTTATTCCTTCTAAGCAGGCCTATGGAAGAACTGGAAAAGCACCTGCCCAAGGGCAACAACAAGTTATATTCGGTTATGCCCCACTTTTATTTGAAATAACTATTAAAAGCGTAACAAAATAGTTAGTTTAGATAAAATACTCGTTAAAAAGCTGTTATTTGTGCAACTACAAATGACAGCTTTTTTTAGGCACAAATATTAAAAAATAATACTTCTATTTTTAATGATTTTTTATTGGAATTCTTAAATATTTTTAGTAATTTTGTCCCCCTAATAAACTCAAAAAGTACGCCTTAAATGCGTTTTAAAAGAAATTTCATAAAAATTATTTACAGAACTCCCCATAGGATTCCTCGTCATTGATATTTATATATGCAAAATGATTATCGTGCAGTTTGGAATAATTGCCTCAAAACCATCAAAGCAAGCATTCCAGAGGAAAGTTTTGATACGTGGTTTGAGCCTATTATCCCTGTTGCACTACAAAATAACGTACTGATTATACAAGTTCCTAGCCAATTTTTCTACGAATGGCTAGAGCAATACTATGTAGATAACCTTAGAAAAGCCATTTACAAAGAATTAGGGACAGAAGGGCGTTTGGAATACTCTATTATTGTGGATAAAGGCAATGCAGAAAACAGACCCCAAACCATCAATATTCCTATTGCTAAAATAGAATATGATAAACAACACCCTAAGTATCAAGCAAATAGCGAACAAGCACTCAAACGTAAAAACGAAATTTTAAAAGAGTATGATGCTTTTTTTAAATCCGTTAGTTTTAACGAAAATTATACATTTGATACCCTAGTTGAGGGAGATTGCAACCGTTTAGCACGTTCCGCAGGATATGCAGTTGCCAAAAAACCAGGCATAACTGCTTTTAATCCGTTAATGCTTTATGGCGGCGTGGGTTTGGGCAAAACGCATCTAGTACAAGCCATTGCTAACCACGTAAGAAGTAATCAACCTGATAAAATTGTCGTGTATGTTTCTTCTGAAAAATTTACTAATCAATTTATAGAAGAATTAAAAAATAATAATTTGCAAAAATTAACTAATTTTTATTTGCAAATTGATATTTTAATTATTGATGACGTGCAATTTCTTTCTGGAAAAGAAAAAACTCAAGAAATGTTTTTCCATATATTTAATGATTTGCACCAACACGGCAAGCAAATCATAATGACAAGCGACAGACCTCCAAAAGAATTACAAGGTTTGCAAGACCGCCTTCTTTCTCGTTTCAAATGGGGACTTACGGCAGATTTGCAACAACCTGACTACGAAACTCGTGTGGCAATTATTCAGCGCAAACTCCAAACAGAAGGAATTTCGTTGGAAAATGACATTATTGAATACCTCGCACATAGCATAGATACCAATGTGCGTGAACTTGAAGGCGTTATTGTGTCGCTGATGGCACGTTCTTCTCTGGAAAGAAGAGAAATTGATACAGAGCTTGTGCGTCAAACAGTACAGCATATTGTCCAAACTACCGTAAGTGATGCAGGCGTGCAACATAGCGCAGAAATGGGTATAGATACCATTCAGAGTGTTATTAGTAGCTTTTTTAAAGTTACTTTGGCAGAACTTACAGGAAAATCTCGTAAGAAAGAGCTTGTAGTACCAAGACAAATTGCTATGTTTTTTTGCAAAGAATTTACTAATTTTTCTTTAAAATCTATTGGGTATCATTTTGGGGGAAGAGACCATAGCACAGTTATTCACGCAGTACAAACAATTAGTGATTTGTGTACAAAAGATGGAGAAATACGTCAAAATGTACAACAATTAGGAGAAATGTTTAAGCAAAAAGCAAAATAAGGAAGAGGTACGAAATAAGAGGTACGAAGTACGAATATAAAACTTTAATTATCAGACTGATACCAAAAGATTAAATAAAAAAGCTAAAAAAAGCCATTGCTTGTGTCTTCACAAGCAATAACTGGAAATTTTTTGTATATTTGCAATACTCCCAAAAAACATTTTGATTATGACTATTTTAGAAAAAAGACAAATATTTATCAAAAAAATACAAGAAATCCCTGATGATTTGCTTGATAAAGCTATTGCATTTGTAGAAGATATTTCTAGCAAAAAAGACCTTAATAATACTGATTTTGAGCAATATTTAAAAGAAACAACCGTTATATAAAACTTACACAAATGTATACATTTGCTGTTCATTTCCTGCTTCATAGTGCCTCTAAGCTACATTTGTAGTTTAAGATTGTTTTGGCACT
>JANYGM010000050.1 GCA_025362415.1 bacterium | reverse complement strand
TAAACCATCTTTTGAAAGAATTTCGTCTGATAATTTCTGTAAATTTTTCATCTTGTAAATATTTTGTCGGATTTGAAATAATATTTCCATTTTTGGCATTATTTTTTCTATATTTGGAAATATTATTTCCGAATGCAATAGTAACAGTTTAAACTGATACTAACAAATAAAACTTAAACTTTTTTTTTAAAAATTATGATTATTTCTGAAAGAATTTTGCAATTACTTAAAAATCAAAAAGTTACAAAAAGAAAAATTTATACTGAAGTAGGAATAACTGCACAAACTTTAGATGATAAATTAAAAAAAGATTATTTTCTGATAGGAGAGTTACAAATAATATCTGGCATACTAGGTGTTAGTGTTTCTTATCTTATTTCTGAAAATGAAGAAAAAAATTTGTCAATAGGAGATAACAATAATCTTGCTATTGGTAAGCACGCAAACATTACGTTAGATGCGTGTAGGGCTGAAAATGAACATCTTAAAAAAGAATTGCTAAAAGCAAAAGATGAAATAATAGAACTATTAAAATCAAAAAACCAATGAAACAAATACTAATAATGTTGTTGTGTGTTGCGTGCTTGCGTGCATACGGGCAAAGTGATAGAGAGTTGTTGCTGGAACTTGTCAAACAACAAGCAGAAAATAACAAGCAAATGAGCGAACTAGCTAAACAACAAGCAGTTACAAGTACAAAAATAGAGGGAGTGGATAAGCGTTTAGATAGTATGGATAAGCGTTTAGACGGTATGGATAAGCGTTTAGACTTTATGCAAATGCTACTTTTAATCATCATTCCTTTGGTGCTTACAAGTGTTGTAGGTATTATTGGCTTTGTGCTTTGGGATAGAAGCACCGCTATACGCCCTGTTGAAGCAGAAACGAAAAAAGAAATAGAAAAACTCAAAGAAAGAGAACAAAAACTAGAGGAACGACTAGAAACTGCTTTAAAAAAAATAGCACAAATAGAACCTCGTTTTACAGGTATTCTCTAGGCATTTTGCCGACAAAAACGCCGACAAAAGTAGGCAAAAACGGAGCATTTGCACGCCGACAAAGTGCAATACAATGATATTGAGGGGGTTAGGTGGTATAAGGTTAAATCCCTCAACTCCCACAAAAAAGCCTTTAATTTAATATTAAAGGCTTTTTTTACGTAATAATGAGTTTAGTCAGCATTTTTTAAATTGCCTGCAAAATTAGTCTATAAACATTTGATAATCAAATATTTATAGACTAATTTTTGTTTAATATCTCCCCAATTCAATAATTATTTTCTGAAATTCAATAATTTCTTAAAAAAAATATAACAAAATATATTTTATTGATGTTTTTTGTGTAAATTTACTTTATAAAGAAAATATCAATACTAAAAACAATATCAAAAAATAATGGCAAAGCAATATTATAGCCCTCGCAACCTAAAATTTTTGTTGCACGAAGTTTTCAATGCAAAAGAACTAACCAATTTGCACCACTACAAAGACCACGACAATGCATCTTTTGATATGGTCATTGATGCCGCTAGACAAATTGCGGATAACATTTTGCACCCCGCCTACATAGAAATGGACACCAATGAGCCACAACTAAAAGACAATAAAATCACTGTCCACCCTGCCGTAAAAGCATATCTTAAAGCTATGGGAGATGCTGGTATGATAGGCGCAACCTACAGCTATGCTGACGGTGGGCAACAACTCCCAAATCTTGTGCAGGTAGCAGTTTCTTATATTTTGAGTGCTGCCAACAATGGCGCAACTATGTACACTGGGCTTTCTGCAGGTGCTGGAAGGCTTATTGCGAGTTTTGCAACACAAGAACTTAAAGACAAATATCTTCCAAAAATGCTTGCTGGAACGTGGCAAGGCACAATGGGACTTACAGAACCACACGCAGGTAGCTCTCTGTCCGACATTACGAGTAGCGCAAAACTCACAGAAACAGGTGCTTACAAAATCAAAGGGCAGAAAATATTTATCTCTGCAGGTGACCACGACTGCGCAGAAAACATCATTCATCTCACGCTTGCACGCATAGAAGGCGCACCAAAAGGTACAAAAGGTATTTCTTTGTTTATTGTGCCTAAATTTAGAGAAGAAAATGGCAAATTTGTTGATAATGATGTGATTACAGCAGGGATTTACCACAAAATGGGGCAAAAAAGCACTCCTGCCATACATTTTATTGCTGGGGATAAAGATAATTGTGAGGGTTGGCTCGTTGGAGAGGCAAATCAAGGGCTAAAATATATGTTCCAAATGATGAATGAGGCACGTATTGGCGTAGGACTTATGGGCGCAGCTATTGCATCAGCGGCTTATTATGCCTCTTTGGAATATGCCCACGAAAGACCACAAGGGCGTTCTTTGATGGAAAAAGACGCTAAAAATGCTCCTCAAACCAAAATTATCAATCACCCAGACGTTAGACGTATGTTATTACTTCAAAAAGCTATTTCTGAAGGTGGTTTGGGACTTACTATGGAGGCTGCAAGATATGCAGACTTATCAGAAGCATCTGCAAATCAAGAGGATAAAGAAAAATATTTTTTGTTGCTAGATTTGCTTACGCCAATAGTCAAAACTTTTCCAGCAGAACACGGCATACGTTCTGTAAGTGAAGGTATGCAAGTTTTGGGTGGTTATGGCTATTGTAAAGATTTTCCTTTGGAGCAAATGGCTCGTGATATACGTATTACGACCATCTACGAGGGTACAACAGGCATACAGTCGCAAGATTTGTTAGGAAGAAAAATCACTATGCAAAACGGCAAAGCAGTAATGCTTTTGGCACAAGAAATAATGCAAACCATACAAGAGGCTACTGCTTTTGATGATTTGAAAAAATATAGTGAAACTTTGCAAAAAGAATTAGGGCGTTTGCAGCAAGTTATCCAGCATTTAGTGCCATTTGCAATGAAAGGAGAATATAATTTGTTTTTGGCTGATGCTAATTTGTTTATGGAACTTGCCAGCCTAATTGTAGTGTCGTGGCAGTGGCTAAAACAGGCTATTGTGGCTCAAAAAGCTATTTTAAGCAATAATCCACAAGGAGATGAGCTAAGTTTTTATGAAAGTAAAATCCATACAATGAAGTTTTATTTTGCGTATGAATTACCAAAAACAAAATCTTATGCCACTCGTTTGCTTGATACTGATGTACTTACCCTCACAACAGAAAAAGAATTGATATTTTAAGTAAAATTTTGAGGAATGATTTTTGCTTGTATTGGTATAGAAATTAGGTTTTGTAATTTTTGTATCAATATAAGCGTTTTCTGCATTTGTTTTTTTAAGTTAGAAGATGTATATTTGTGTTGATAGGAAAAGTTACTTTTTGCTAAATAATTAAAAAAATAATCCTATGGAACTTATTAAAACTAAAATAATAGAAGAAACAGAATTGCTTGAAAGTGATACTTTTTTGCAACAAGGTGATTTTATTGGCTTGGCAAATGAAATGTTTGAAGGCTCAAAACCGCTTACAGGTGAAGCGTATGATATTTTGATAAAAGTATGGGAAAAGAGTTTGAAAAATACATCAATAATTGAAGGAATGTTGTAATATGATTGGGTTTAATACTACTTTTTTTGAGAAATTCTTATCCCAACCATATATTTCTGATACAGATAAAGACAGGTTGCGTAAAGGATTATCACAATTTCGTGCTGAAAAAACTGAATCAGACAAAAATTATACACATTTTTATCTTAGTTCTGAAAGTGAATTTCTATTGCAGGGGGATTTAATTCCTGAAATTAGAGTACCTTTTTGGAATGAAGAAACTAAAAATTATGAGAAAAAAATCACAAGTGCTATCATTATTTCTAGCACTTGTGATATTGAAGATGAAACTAAAAATAGAGATATACCTAAACAAATTTTATTTGCGCCACTCGTAGAATTTAAAGATTACCTTTCAGAAATAGCTAAAAATCAAAATATTAAGATAGAAAATATTGAGTTTACTATCAAAAATCAACAGAACTCTAATGTTTTTTATTTGCCCCCAAATCCACAAAATGGAAAAGAATATGTGGCTATTTTGGATAGACTTTTTTGGTTTCCTACTAAAGAGTTACAAAAACTAAACACTCAATTATTGCAATACAGAATAGCCTCTTTGGATTATTTTGGATATTATCTTTTTTTATTGAAAATTTCTTATCATTTGTGCAGATTGCCAGAAGACAAGCATAGATAACACGCCCCAATCCGTTAAATGCAGGAAACCCCCATCAAAATAATTATCAGCCGCACCGACAATCTCGGTGATGTAGTGCTTACCTTGCCCTTGGCGGGCTTTTTGAAGAGTGTTTGCCCCACCCTAAAAATTTATTTTATAGGAAAAACCTACACCAAACCAATCATAGAAAATAGTCGTTTTATTGATGTTTTTTTGGATAGGGAAGAATTATTAAAATTTCCGCAAAAACTCACAGAAATAAAGGCAGATGCTATTATTTTTATTTTCCCTGATAAAGAAATAGCTAAAATTGCCAAAAAAAGCAATATTTCTTTGCGTGTAGGCACAAGTCACCGACTTTTTCATTGGGTTTATTGTAACAAATTGGTTAATTTTTCTCGTAAAAACTCTAATCTTCACGAAACCCAACTTAATTTTAAACTCCTAAAACCACTCGCTAAATTGCTTAAAATTAAAGATTTAAGTGAAATAATTGATAATTTAAAATTAGAAAGTTTTTCTGATTTTTATGGAATGGAAATACCTAAAATTCCTTTGGAAAATCTATCAAAAATAGAGCGTTTCCTTAAAAAAGATACATTTAATCTTATTTTTCACCCAAAATCAAATGGAAGTGCAAGAGAATGGGGGCTTAAAAACTATTTGGATTTAGCAAAAATATTACACCAAAATAATAACAATAATAAATTTCATATTTTTATTACTGGAACACAAGCAGAAGGAGAAAACATCATAAAAGAATTAGCAAATCTTGATTTTGAATTAGTTGATAATGAGTATATTACAGACTTAACAGGCAAACTTTCACTTACAGAACTTCTGGCTTTTATAGGTCTTGCTGATGGGCTTTTAGCGTGTAGTACAGGACCTTTGCATATTGCAGCAGCACTAGGAAAATATGCGTTGGGCATCTATCCGCCCATAAAACCTATGCACCCAACACGTTGGCAACCGCTTGGTACACACGCTACCTATATGTGTGTAGAAAAAAATTGTAATGATTGCAAAAAAACGCAAAATTGCTTTTGTATCAAAGAAATAACACCACAACAAGTAGCAGACGTTATTTTTAACTGGGAAACTAACAAATTGAACAAAAAATAATATTTTTGTGTTTTGAAGTTATAAAATCACGTTTTTGAAGTCAGGTGGAAACACCTGACTTCACCAATAACCTACTTATAATCTTAAAATAGCACTTAATAGATTGATTATCAGTAGCTTGTATTCATTCATAATTCACAATTTAAAATTCATAATTACTTATGTATCCAGAAGAAATGGTAAAGCCAATGAGAGAAGATTTAACTTCTATTGGTTTCAGAGAACTAAAAAATGCAGAAGAAGTAATAAGCACTTTTGATAACAATAAAGTAGGTACAACGCTTGTAGTTATCAATTCTGTATGTGGTTGTGCAGCAGGAACGGCTCGTCCAGGTATCAAATTAGCTCTTTCAATAAGTGAAAAAAAACCAACCAACCTTACAACAGTTTTTGCAGGAATGGAAAAAGAGGCAGTAAGCAAGGTGCGTGAATATATGATGCCTTACCCTGCATCTTCTCCTTCAATTGCACTTTTCAAAGATGGTGAATTGGTACATTTTGTAGAAAGACATCATATAGAAGGACGTACTGCACAAATGATTGCAACACATTTGGAGCAAGTTTTTACAGAATTTTGCTAGTTAAAAATATGATTATCAGACTTTTAACGCTTTTAAAATTTTAAAAGTCTTAGAACAAAACAAACAACACAAAACATTTAGAAAAATTCTAAATATTTTGTGTTTTTTTGTTTTGTAGATTTAAAATGTTATTTTTGCTGTGATATACCACAACAATTAAACAATATCAATTATTTTAATTTATAATATCTATGAAAAAAATTCTCGTTGTCGGAATTTTACTTTTTAGTTTTTTTGCTACATTTGCACAAGAAAAAGTAGAAAGAAAACTTGCCAGAGCAAACACGTCTTACGACCGTTTGCAGTACGCTGATGCCCTAAAAGAGTATCAAACTGCGCTTAAAAAAGATACCAATTCTGTTTTTATTCAAGAAAAAATAGCTAATTGTTATCAAAAAATGAACGAACCAAAAGAAGCAGAAATTTGGTTTGCCAAAGTTGTTTCTGCGCCTACAAGTGAGGTAAAAAGCAAACTCCATTATGCTGAAGCACTTGCAAGCAATGGAAAACACAGCCAAGCCAAAATTTGGTATGATGTTTATGCAAGAGAAGCAAAGGAAGATGGTCGCCCAAAAGGATTTTCTGAGGCTTATAGCAATATGGCAAGTTTTTACAAGGATTCTACACAATACCAAGTAAAAATTGCGCCTTTCAACTCTGACCAAGATGATTTTAGCCCAACCTATAATATAACGGACAAAGATGAAACCAAACTGATTTTTGTTTCTAATAGACACAAAGCAGGTAGTAATAAATTTGAATGGAATAACACTTCATATCTTGATTTGTATTCTGTTGCTGATGCCAAAACTACTCCAAAAGAGTTGCAAAAATACTCTAAAAAACTCAATAGTAAGTACCACGAAGGTCCTATTGCATTTTTTCCTTCTGGTGATTCTATGATTTTTACAAGAAATAATTACACTAATAGCAAATACAAAACAAGTACAGAGGGCGTTAATAAATTGAAATTGTACATTGCTACAAAAAACAAAAATGGCGTTTTGTCTAATGAAAAAGAATTTCCGTATAATAGTAGTGAATATTCTGTAGGTGCGCCTGCACTTGCGCCAGATGGCAAAACTTTGTATTTTATCTCTGACCCAGCAGATAAATCAATAGGTGGTAAAGATATTTTTGTGTCTGTTTGTGAGAATGGAGTATGGTCTGAACCCAAAAATATGGGCAAAGAAATCAATACACTTGGCAATGAAATGTTCCCTTATGTAGATGCTCGTGGCAATTTGTTCTTTTCTTCTACTGGTCATAGTGGCTTAGGCGGACTAGATTTGTTTATGTGCGAAAACGTAGATGGAAAGTTTATGAAACCTGTTAATTTGGGCTATCCAATGAATACGCCCAAAGATGATTTTGGTATGATTGTAGCAAATGACGGACTTTCTGGCTATCTTTCTTCTAATAGAGAAGGTGGCGTAGGACGAGATGATATTTATGAATTTACTTCTAAAAGACCTTTTACAAGCTACATAACGCTTGCTGCTATCACTATTCACGCAGAAACTAAAAAGTTTGTACCAACTGCAAGTGTGCTTATTAAAGTAACTGAAGAAAAAGATACCCCTACGGCTTCCAATGAAAATGGAATGGTGGCACACAAATTTAATAGAAATTTCAAATATACAATGATTGTCAAAAAAGTTGGTTTTGAAGACAAAATTTTTGAGATTACACCAGAAGAACTTGCTAAATACAAAGAAAATGATTTAATAGAAATTCCGCTAACACCAGTTAAAGTTGTCCAAGATGTGCCTGTGGTGATTATTTTAGATGAAGAAACAAGAGAACCTGTTGCTTCGCATCTTATTGTAACAGACAAAACTAAAAAAGATATTGTTGATGTAAATGATGTGAGTAAGAAATTTTTAGAGAATTTCAATAATGGAAAATTTGACCTAAAAGTGAGTGCAAAAGGGTATTTTTTCAAAAATGATACAATGAACATTCTTAATAGTAAGAAAAAACTAGAGAAAATTGTATTATTGAGAAGACTGAAAAAGAACGCAGTGTTGGTTGTTAATTCTATTACATTTGAATTTAATTCTGACAAACTTACACCAGCATCTAAATTGGAAGTTGATTATGTAAACAGATTGATGCAAGAAAATCCTACCCTAAAAGTAGGCGTTTGGGCGCATACAGATGCCGTTGGGACAGATGCCCGCAACCTTGACCTTTCGCAACGCAGAGCAAAATCTGTGTATTCTTTTCTTGCCTCACAAGGTATAGAAATGAGCCGTATGGAACACAAAGGTTTTGGAGAAGGCAAACCTATTGCAACAAACAATACCAAAGAAGGCAGAGCGCAAAACAGACGTGTAGAATTCCAAATTTTGGATTATGTATCTGATGGAACGCTTGAAATCAAAGATAAATTTGACAAAGAAAAGAAATTTGAAGACAAAACCTTTGACGAGAAAAAAGCCTTAGAAGAGGAAAAAAAGAAGATTGAAAAAGAAAAGAAAGAAAAGCTTAACAAAAAACCATAGTCTTTCAATTACGAATTAACAATTACGAATTATGTTATATTCATTTGTAATTCGTAATTGTTAATTCGTAATTGATTAAATTCCTTCTAAGATAATTTTACAACCTGTATGTTTTTTCTTAAAATCTGCTAATTCTTTTTCTAATTCTTGCTTGCTCAAAGGCAAATTTTCACAATATAATCTTTTTAGATTTCTAAGATTTTTAAGTGGTGCAAGGCTCGTAATTTGTGTATTAGAAATCCCCAAACTGTTCAATTTGCTCATTCCAGAAATGGCTTCTAGTGAGTTTATTGGCGTATTTTGAAGATAAAGTTCTTCTAAATTTTTGATTTTTTTGAGCGGTTTCAAATCTTCTACTTTTGTTTTTTGAATATTTAAAACCTGCAATCTTGTAGCATTTTCTAGCGGATTTAGGTCAGATATTTGGCTTGATGCCGCAAAGATATTCTCTAATCTTTTCATATTACGCAATGCAAAAATATCATCAATATTCGTTTCTCCAAACGCAATAGACTGAATATTAGGTAAATACGAAAGGAACTCTAAACTATTTACTTTGGTATTTTGAAAATAAATCTCGTGCAAATTTCGTAAATCTTGCAAAGGCTCTAAACTACTCACATTAGTATTGATAAAATCAATGTGAGAAAGATTTTTGAGAGATGCTACTTCTCCCAAATCAGTAATTTTTGTGTCTGCCATTACTAGCGTTTCTAACTGTGTAAGTACCTCCACAGGCGCAATACTGCTTATATTTTCATTTCTACAAATAAAATAGGTAAGCTGACTAAGTTGTTGAAGTTGGTTTTTGTCTGGATTTTCTTCTGTTTTCAGCACTTCACGAAAAGCCGCTCTCCAATGTTTGTCTAGCTTGTCCCACCATTTTACCAAAAACCAACCCTTAAAAAACTCGTCCCAAACGTCTGTATAAAGCGTTAAATCTATCTGAACAGCAGTTTTTTGCCCTTTGCTGTTAGTAACATAATTGATGCCTTCCATAAATAAGTAATTGTGAATTTTAAATTTTAAATTGTGAATTATGAATTATGAATTATGAATGAACTAGTTAGATATAAATAATGCTCAAAATTAAACAAAAATAGCATAAAACACTAAATTAGTTTAAATTCAAAATCAGAGAAAAAATATTACTCACAAAAGAAGACTTCGCCTATACTTTGAACGGAAAGAATTTCGGAAAACAAATTTTGTATTCGTTCCAGCGGAACGGCATATTTATAGAAACATCATTGTATTTGTATTAAAGCTCCAGCGGAGCGACATATTTATAAATATGTCGCTCCGCTGGAGCTGAATACATTTTTTGACCTATTTTTCTATAAATATGCCAGCCCGCTGGGCTTTAATACATTTTCCGAAATCCAAGCCGTTCACAGTATAAAGCAAAGTTTTTTTTAAACATTCTAAAAATAAAAAAACT
>JANYGM010000017.1 GCA_025362415.1 bacterium | reverse complement strand
TATTAAAAACCACCCCTAACCCCTCCTAAAAAGGAGGGGGACAAACTCCCCTCCTTCCTAAGGAGGGGCTGGGGGTGGTTGTAGAACTTTTTTGCGTAAGTCCTATGAGTTTATAAAAAATAACCATTACGAAATAATACCAGTCTTTTTATGGTAACAAAAAAACAAATTATTTTATTCAATAAAGCTATTTTTTCAAAAAAAAACTGTATTTTTCGGAAAATTATTTTTCTCACCATTTTATGTTTGATGGTTTTGTTCCTATTGGTACAATAAGTGCCGTAGTGCTGGTTGTACCTGCTTTTTTTGTTATTTCTATTTTCTTATTCAAAAAAAATAATAAGGCGTTTGCACGTTTACTTAGTATTTTTGCGTTTGTGGCTATTTTGGTAGGGATAGGCACAGATATTTCGTTGTTTTCTAAACAATCAGAAAAAAATAAAGAAGACAAAACAAAAAACGAGAAAAAAATTCCTATTTTTAACAAAGATACAACTACCTATAAAGAAGATTTGGAAGAAGACTTAGAAAAATCAGAAAAAGATTCTCTCAAAATAAAAAAAGATAGTCTTCAAAAAGACAGCCTTCAAAAAGATACTCTTAAAAAAACTGATAACAATTAGTCAAAAACACAATAAAAATAGCTAAAATAAAATGATAAATTCTTGGATTGAAGTGCCTGCAAATAGTGATTTTCCTTTGCAAAACTTACCATTTGGTATCTTTTCTGTCAATGGTGATGCGCCTTGTGTGGGTGTACGCATAGGAGACCACGTAATAGACCTAAGTATGCTAATGGAACTTGGCTACTTTGATGGTTTGGTTATCCCAGAATCTACAGTTTTTCATCAAAAAACACTTAATAACTTTATTGCGTTAGGCAAATCTACTACATTAGGAGTGCGTCAACGTGTGATGGACTTACTAAAAGAAGGTAATTCAAAACTAAGAGATTATCCAGATGACCGCAACGAGGTCGTTAAGCATATTTCTAAGGTAAAAATGCACCTGCCAGTCCAAATAGGGGATTATACAGATTTTTATTCTAGCATAGAACACGCTACCAATGTTGGTACAATGTTTAGAGACCCTGCCAACGCACTTTTACCAAATTGGAAACATTTGCCTGTGGGCTATCACGGCAGAACTTCCTCTATTGTTGTTTCAGGAACAGATATTATAAGACCAAAAGGGCAATTTAAGCCAGAAGGACACGAAAATCCTTCTTTTGGTGCTACTCGTTTGCTTGACTTTGAACTAGAAATGGGCTTTATTGTGGGCAAAAATACAGAAATGGGTGAGAATGTGGCAGCAATGAATGCAGAAGATTATATTTTTGGTTTTGTACTGTTTAATGATTGGTCTGCTCGTGATATACAAAGTTGGGAGTATGTACCACTAGGACCATTTTTGGGCAAAAATTTCGCCTCTACTATGTCGGCGTGGGTCGTAACAATAGAAGCAATAGAAAATTACCGTACAAATTCACCTATACAAGATGTAGAAATTTTTGATTATCTAAAAACTACAGGAAAACGTACTTTTGATATAAAATTAGAAGTAGCACTAAAACCTGTCAATTCTGATAAAGAAATGCTGCTTTGCAAAAGTAATTTTAAATATCTTTATTGGAATATTTCTCAACAATTAGCACACCATACTATCAATGGTTGTCCTATCAATGTAGGAGATTTGTATGCCTCTGGTACTATTAGTGGCTCTGAACCTACTTCTTATGGTTCAATGCTAGAGCTTTCTTGGAAAGGAACAAAACCTATTTTGTTGCACGACGGCTCTGAAAGAAAGTTTTTGCACGATGGAGATACTGTTATTATGCGTGCTTACTCTGAAAAAGATGGTGTAAGAATTGGCTTTGGAGAATGTGTAGGTAAAATTTTGCCTGCAAGATAATAGCTAAAACAGCCCCCAGCCCCAAAGGGGAGCAAATACAAAAAGACAAATACGTTTAAATGTATTTGTCTTTTTGTATTTTAACAGTAATTCGTAATCTTTAATTTGTATTTGATTCCGTAATAGAACGATAATACGCATCTATTGAGTTGGGAATAGCAAGTGCTATTACTTTGGTAGCAAGTTTTGCACCACGCAAAAAGTCTTGATAAGAACGGTTTTTATGCTTGTTGCTCATCAAAATACTTTCGCAGGCTTGCTCTGCTTGCACACGCAAATAGGGGTGAATATTGGTTTTGCTGATATCTTCTAGGGCAGTTTTTACCAACCATTTTGACAGCAATTCAAACTCTTGGTTGTTGAAATGCGCCAAAAAATCTTTTTCCGTGATATTTTCCCTAATTTGGTCTTGATTATTTGTATCTTCTAACATAGTTTTATTTGTTTACTTCATATTTTCGTAATATAGAAGTGTGGTTTTCTTTATTATTTATCCCAAATATAACACCAAAGTAACCCAAAACACATAACTATTATTAAAAAAAATGACAAATATTTCCAAAACATACTTTTTTTTAGACAAAATAGGACTAAACTAATAAAAATAGCAAGAAAAACGCTTAATAAATGCTTTTACAAACATTTATTAAGCGTTTTTCTTGTGTTATTTGTGAAAAAATAAACAACACGAAATAAACAACACGAAATTATCTTTAAAAGATTATTTTAAACACTCTTTTGCAATTTTGTCGCCTTCAGCAGTATTAGCTGCAAATTTCTCTGCATTTTCTTCAGCTGCCTCAGCTTTTGGAAGAGCGCAATCACAGAAAGATTTTGCTTTTGCATCATCAAGTCCGCCTTTTGATTTAGCATCTGATGCACATTTTTCAGCAAATGCTTTTTTGTCTTTGTCGTTCCATTTTCCTTTTTTAGAACCGCAAGAAGAGAATACAACTACAGCACACAAGCTAGCAAGAATTAGGGCTTTTTTCATTTTTTAGTAATGTTTAAAGATAAGAACTGATTAATTTTTCTGAAATAACGGCATTATTTTTAATAAAAGCAAGTTTTATAAGATTTTTTTGAACTTTTTTATGGATAATCTGAAACATTGCAAGAGTAACCTTGTATTCATTCACAATTCACAATTTAAAATTCACAATTTAAAGTTTATTTTTCTAATAACCAAGCATTTGTTTCTGCTATTTTGCTGGCTTGCGTGGGTGAAATCATCTTTAAATAAGAAAAATAGCCTTTTCCATAATGTTTGGCATCTTTTCCTATTTTTTTAGACATTTCTACTTCTCCAATAACCTTAAATTGATGCAAAAACGCCCTGAATTTTCGTATATCAGTACGAGAAATTTTAGTTTCATTATTGTTCACAAGTACACCAGTAACGGTTTGTCGCTGGCTTTTGCGCATAATCATTGTTTTTTCTCTATTGATTTCCAACTTTTCATCAGCTACAATTTTATTGACAAAATGAAGTAGTTGTTTCATTAGTGCAGGGTCTTTACTTTCAGTAGAAAACACTAAATCATCAGCATAACGAGTGTAAGAAAAATGATGCTTTTCTTCTGACTTTTCTGCTATTTTTTGAGCCAAATTTTGCAAACGGTTGTCTAATTTTCTGCAAATAAGGTTCGTAATCATAGGAGAAGTACAAGCTCCTTGTGGCAAAAACCTTTCTCCAAGTGCTACAAAGCTATTTTTTTGGTCTAAAACTGCCTCCACACGTAGCGCATCAGTACATACAAGCGCAAAAATAGTTGCCATTGCCTCACTATACCCAAAAGAACGGAAAAGCCCTTTTACTCTCGGAAATTTAATAGAAGGAAAAAAATCCTTCAAATCAATGCGTACAACAATGTTTTTATTAAGATGTTTGTCAGCATTTAGTTTTGTGGACATTTTTGGCAAAAAAGCAAAAGCGGCTTCGTGAGCAGGAATTTTCTCTAAAATATTTTCCAAAATCCACGTTTGCGCTTTTCTAAGTGTTTTTTTTGGTGCAGCAATCTGACGAGTACCACCTTTTTTCTTAGGAATTTCAAAACGAGTATAATGGTCTATTTTGGCAACTCTTCTATGATAAGAGAGCCATTTCCAATTTTTTTCTTCTAATTTAGAAAGTTCCGCAAGTTGTGTAAGATTTTCCACCAAAGGCAAATTATTTGCTTTTAGCTTTTCCAAATCTGTATTTGTATAGACAAGTCCTGCAGAAATATCATCTCCCAAATGGCTAGGAGTGGCTTTCTGGCGAGCTGTTATGTTTTCTTTATGAAGTTTTGCGTTGGCTTCTTTCTCAATTCTTGACACAATGCGCTTGGCACGCACACGTTCTATGCGGTTTTGGCGGATTTGCTTGAGAAGTGGCGTAACATCTTCTATGCCGTTCAGTTCCTTTTGGAGTTTGTAAAGTTCTGTGTTGATGTTGGCAAGTTCATCAGAAATTTTCTTAAAATGCTCTTGTTGCGTGGGCGTAATGTCAGAAAAGCCCAAACGTATCATTTCATCAATGATAAATTGTTCTTTTCCAAGTGTTTGTAGGCGTGTACGCCAGTTAGACGAAGTTGCGTTAGCAGTATTTAGAGCCATTGATGCTAAATAATTTTAAATTATATAGGACTTACGCAAAACCTATTAAAAACCACCCCTAACCCCTCCTAAAAAGGAGGGGGACAAACTCCCCTCCTTCCTAAGGAGGGGCTGGGGGTGGTTATAGAACTTTTTTGCGTAAGTCCTATGATAGAAACATAGACTACAAAACTAAGAAATTATTTGAAAAATACAATTTTTCAGATAATATTTCTGTTAAATATTTTTATTTAAAAGTCAATTTTATTTAATTTGTCTTCACAAATATCCCAAAAAATAGGCAGATTTTGTATTAGATGTTTGTTTTCTTTGTTTTGATTAAGGTTTTTTGTTAAAATTTGATGCTCAAAATAGGTACTTTTATAATTAAAATTAATAAAAAAAACATTGATTTTGTGCGTTGGAATAAGTTTTTGCATTTGTTCAAAAAAAACTACCCAATGCCTATTATACTCAATAATCATAGGCAAATCATACGCCAAACACTCATAAAACTTAGTAGGGATACGTTTTTCGTAGCTTTTGTTGATAACATAAGGCATCACAACAAAAGTATTTCTTTGTGTTGCAGCTTTCATTTTTTCTTTTATTTGAGTGTATGGAATAGGTTTTTGACTGATTTGTGCCTCAATTAAATGATTTGTTTTGCTAAGTTTTTTTATTGTCAAAAAATCTGTTTCTAGTGGACAATGCCCTAAAATACTAAGTTTTATCTTTGATTTTGGTTGCTTTTGGTTTTGTTTTTTTGTGATATTATCAAAATAAGTAAGCATTTTTTGCAGTCCATATTCTTGTGAAATAGTGCCTAAAAACAATAAATTGACAGTTTTTTCTGAATTATTTTCTACAAAATTTCTTTCAATATCTTCTCTCAAAATAAAATTAGGCAAAATCTCATATTTTTTCCCAAAAAAAGCAAATTCTTGTTCGTAGCAATGTTCAGCCAAAAAACAAATATCTATAAAAAACATACTAATAAACTCCACAAAACCTACATAAATAGCTATCATTTCACGCAAAATGGGCAAAAAAACATTCGTATAAAGAATGTTTGCTGTATAATTTTCTTGAATATCATAAATAAGTTTTAGTTTTTTTCTCAAAAAAATAAAACTAAAAATCTTATAAAAAACACTAGGTAAAAGCAATTCAAAAGTACCAATAATCAAGATATTTGGTTTTATTTTGAACAGGAAAGAAAAGAATGTAAAAAATGTGAAAAAGCGTTTTAGAGCTATTCTATTGAAGTTAAAAAGGGAATGAAAGCATATTTTTTCTGTGTTTTCTGTGTTATATTTGTCTTCTGCATTGGCTTGTCCTACAAAATGAAAAGTAGCATTTTTGTATTTTTTTATTAAACTTTTGCCTATTTTTTCGTACATTCGCACATCTTTTGCTTGTTTGAGTACAGAAGCAAGAACAAAAATAGAATTACGCTCAATGTTATCATTACGAACACTATTTGTGTTATTAAGGTTATTTTCGTTCATTTATTTGTATATATTACAAAGAATAGTTATTTTGGCGGAGTTTTGCTATGAATGAGTGCAAAATTAAAAGAAAAACACCACAAAACACCTAGAAATTTATTAAAAATTATTAAAGTTTGAAAAATTTAAAATTTATATTATTGTTTTTTCTTACTTGCGTAGGCGTACATAATGTACCCGCACAAGGAAAATTCAATGCACGTAAGTTTATTGGTCAAGTGCTTTACCTTTACTCTCCTATGCACAATGATTTAATAGACAAATACAACAAAACGCCCACATCAGTACATCTTCCAAACACCACTTTTAATGTAGGAAAACATATTGATTATATGTTTTATATTACAGATACCACCAACAAAACAATTATTTTGAATGAGTTGCCCCAAATGGTTTATGAAATAGCCAATGATTATGCCAATAGAGGTGCGTATGCGTATTTGGAGAAAAATAAAATTACTTATAATGCTGGTGATAACTATATTTGTTACTATATCAATCAGCAAACAGAATACACAATGAAGCAAATCAGGGCATTTCCTTCTAGTCAAATTGCTAATATTATTCCTAAAAAATTACATACAGAAAATTATTATAGGTTCTTAAAAAACACTAATTCTGAAGTTCCTACACAAAAATATGGTATTTATGGCTTGTTGCAAGAGTGGAATGCCTATCAGCACGCTATAAAAGTAGCTTTTAATGTAAAACGCTATTATGAGCGTGAAGGCTATACAGATATTACTTTGTGGGAAGATTTTTTTGCTAATTATTATGAGTATCAAATGGCTCATTTGGAGTTTAAATACTTCATTCTCAAATACTTAGAATACGCAGAAAATGCACAACCAGAACTTTATGAAAAACTCTTGAAAGATGCGAATTTTAGAAAAACTTACATTGAAATAAACAAGAATTATGAAGATACTATCACTCAGTTTAATCTATATAAACCTGCTGTATTTTCGTTGCTTAGTAAAGCAGGTATAGGAACAGAAGAAACCAGTATGGAGGGTTTTAGCCTACTTTTTTTGGATAGAGTAGGCATCAATACCTATGGAAATATTGATAAACTTTTTAAAGATGCACTAGAAGAAGATGTATTAAAAGAAATTGAAAAGAAAATAAAGAATTAAATACAAAATATTGATAATTAGCACATTAAAATAATAAAATATCAGTAAATTAAAATGTTTTTTAAGTTTATTTTTATGAAGTATTTGATATTTTTATTTTTATTTTTATTAATGTCTAAACTAACTGTTGCTATTCCGCCAACAGTTAGCCAACTTACGCCCAATAACAATGCCCTAAATCAGCTTCCAGATGTAAATCTAACTATCAATTTTACACAAAATATACTCAAAGGAACAGGCAATATTCAGGTTTATAATGGTACTACAAACACACTTATAACCAGTTTTTCCGTAACTCAAGCCTATGTTATGGTTAGTTTGTCGCAAGTAGTCATAGATTTACCTGCAAACCTGCCTTTGTTCTCTCAAATATACATTTTAATAGATAATCAATGTTTCAAAAATGCTAGTAATGAGTTTTTTACAGGTTTTTTGTTGCCTACTAATTGGAGTTTTTCTACAACAAATGAAGTGCTAAATGTGGTTTCTTTCTCTCCTACAGGTAATTGCATTACTTCTAATAATCAACTTTCTATTTCTTTCAATAAAAATACACAAAAATCAACAGGAAAAATAAGTGTTTTTAATGCAAATAATACACTTCACGAGGATATTTTGGCAGTTTCTTCTAATATTACTGGTTGGGGAACATCTACGCTTAGTGTCAGCCTTACTAATTTGCTTGTTAATAACGCTAATTATTATGTTTTGGTAGAACAAAATTTTGCTTTGTCCACGCTTGGAGGGGCTTTTACAGGAGTTTTAGCTAATAATGTTTGGACTTTTCAAATGGCAGTTTTGCCACCAACCACGCAAGGGCAAAGTATTTGTGGCGCAAATACTTTCACTTTAAATGCTAATACTGCTCAAAATCAGCCTTATGAATACCGTTGGTACACTTTGCAGGCAGGCGGAACACCCATTCTAAATAACCTTAATCAGCCTTTTAATACGAATATTTTTACGACAAATGTCCTTTCAACAACAACAATTTTTTATGTAAGTACCATCAATGGCTCGTGTGAGAGTGTACGTGTGCCTATAACGGCTACAGTACGAGATTTTCCTATAATTGGATTAACAACAAACAAAACAACTATTCAAAAAGGAGAAAGAGCGCAACTAACTGCCACAGGTGGAATTTTATACCGTTGGTTACCTACAAATGGGCTTTCTGATGCCACAATAGCCAAACCTTTTGCTATGCCAGAGGTTACAACAACTTACACAGTATTTGTCAAAAATGAGCAAAATTGTGAAACTTCTGCACAAATTACTATCAATGTACAAGGAATACGTACAGAATTTTATTTGCCTACACTTTTTTCTCCTAATAATGACAACAATAATGACCGTTTTAGGGTGATGGGCAAAAATATTTTGACCATTGATTTTAGGATAATGGACAAAGAAGGACGTATTTTGTACCAAACAAAAGATGTACAAGAAGCCCAAAATAATGGTTGGAATGGTACTTTTAATGGTGTTTCAATGCCCCCAGATGCTTATATTTGGTATCTTGATGGAACGTATGAAGATGGTGCTTCAATCATCAAAGACAATAAACATACAGGTATCATTGTACTTACAAGGTAATAATTGTGAATTGTGAATGAATACAAAACATTGCTTGTCCGTTCCCCACGTTCCACGTAGGGTTATGATAGTTCAACCCCGTTGGGGTTGTTTCTACGGATAAAACTGTATTAGAAACCCTGAAAGGGTTTAACAATCATAACCCCACGTGAAACGTGGGGAACGACAAACAAAAACTATGTATAATGGTATTAATTATAAATGAATACAAAATGTTTATAATCAAATAATTATGTATTATTTTGACATTGCTAAAACCTAAAATAGGTAGCAATTTCCTATATTTTTTGTTATATTTGTAACTAAAATCAACAAAAAAACCCTTCAAAATGAGTGCAAATACTTCTCTAACTACCTCTGTGACAGCTTTCCAACAACAAATCAAAAATGGTATTCCTGCTGTTTTGCCTGCTCAAAAACCTTATGACCTAAGTATCAATCACGCTCCAAAACGTAAAGATATTTTATCAAAAGAAGAAAAAAAACTTGCTTTGCGCAATGCTTTGAGGTATTTTGATGCAAAGTTTCATAAAGAACTCATTAAAGAATTTTCAGAGGAATTAGATACTTATGGCAGGATTTATATGTACCGTTTTCGTCCTGATTACGATATTTATGCCCGCCCTATCCACGAATACCCACACAAAAGCATACAAGCAGCTGCAATTATGCTGATGATTCAGAATAATTTGGATAATAAGGTCGCACAACACCCTCACGAACTTATCACGTATGGAGGTAATGGAGCTGTTTTTCAAAACTGGGCGCAATACTTACTCACAATGAAATATCTTTCAGAAATGAATGATAATCAAACACTTGTGATGTATTCTGGGCATCCACTCGGACTTTTTCCTTCCCACAAAAACGCTCCTCGTGTCGTGGTAACAAACGGAATGATGATACCCAATTACTCAAAACCAGATGATTTAGAGAAGTTTAACGCATTAGGTGTTACGCAATACGGACAAATGACCGCAGGCTCGTATATGTACATAGGCTCACAAGGTATTGTTCACGGTACGGCAATTACGGTACTGAATGCTGGGCGCAAAATCTCCAAAAATGGAGAAGATTTGGCAGGTAAAATCTTTCTTACAGCAGGTTTGGGCGGTATGAGTGGCGCACAACCAAAAGCTGCAAAAATTGCTAAATGCTTGTCTGTTACGGCTGAAATCAATGAAAAAGTAGTTGTAAAACGCCACGAACAAGGTTGGGTAGATGAAGTTATCACGGATTTGGATAAACTTGTTTTGCGTGTGCGTGAGGCAAAAAAAGCGCAAGAAGTTGTATCTATTGCGTATTTGGGTAATGTAGTTGATGTTTGGGAGAAATTTTTTGAAGAAAATATTTATGTTGATTTAGGCTCTGACCAAACTTCTTTGCATAACCCATTTGCAGGAGGTTATTATCCTGCGGGGCTTTCTTTGGAGGAATCTAATGAAATGATGACAAATAAGCCCGAAAAATTTAAAGAAGTAGTTTATGAGTCTTTAAGAAGACATACAAAAGCTGTAAATGCCCACACAAGCAAAGGAACGTACTTTTTTGATTATGGAAATGCGTTTTTGTTGGAAGCCTCACGAGCAGGAGCGGACATTTGGGCAGAAATGAGCGCAAAACAGCAAGAAGAAGGCGCAGAAAAGCATTTTAAATATCCTTCGTATGTGCAAGACATTATGGGTCCTATGTGTTTTGATTATGGTTTTGGTCCATTTCGTTGGGTTTGCACGAGTTGCAAAGAGGAAGATTTGGCAAAAACAGATGCTATTGCTCTAAAAGTATTAGAAAATCAACTAAAAACTGCATCAGAAGAGATAAAACAACAGATTTCTGATAATATTTTGTGGATAAAAGATGCTATGAAAAACAATTTAGTTGTTGGTTCACAGGCACGTATTTTGTATGCTGATGCGCTTGGGCGTATGAGCATAGCAAAAGCCCTTAATGATGCCATAAAAACAGGCGAAATTTCTGCGCCCATTGTGCTTGGAAGAGACCACCACGATGTTTCTGGCACAGATTCTCCATACAGAGAAACCTCTAATATTTATGATGGTTCTAGTTTTACGGCTGATATGGCGGTACAAAACTTTGTTGGTGATGCTTTTAGGGGAGCAACGTGGGTGAGTTTGCACAATGGCGGTGGTGTTGGTTGGGGCGAAGTAGTGAATGGTGGCTTTGGAATGGTCATTGACGGGTCGGAAGATAGTGAAAAAAATCTCAAAATGATGCTTCATTGGGACGTAAACAATGGCGTAGCTAGGCGTGGTTGGGCAAG